>JAHZIE010000005.1:0-54619 GCA_019419895.1 Clostridiales bacterium
CACTGGCATCACACAAAAAATGAAAAATTTCTTGTGGTGAACGGACGGGGGTGCATCCGGTTCAGGAAAATCGGCACCGACAAGGTGATCGAATACCATGTGTCCGGCGACCGGCTTGAAGTGGTGGATATTCCTACAGGATATACCCACAGCATTACAAACGAGGGGGATACCGACATGGTGACCGTCATGTGGGCAAACGAACCTTTTGATCCGGAGCATCCGGATACCTACTTCGAAATTGTTTGAGTACAGGAGACAGATTATGCAAAAGCTGAAAGTCATGACTATCATCGGGACCCGTCCGGAAATCATCCGTCTTTCCGCGGTAATAAAGAAATGCGATGAATATTTTGATCATATCCTGGTCCATACCGGACAGAACTGGGACTATACCCTGAATCAGGTCTTTTTTGACGATCTGGAGCTGCGGGCCCCGGATTATTATCTTGACAGCGTGGGCAAAAATCTCGGGGAAACCATGGGAAATATCATCGCGAAATCCTATGAAATTATGTGCCAGACAAGGCCCGACGCCGTCCTCATTCTCGGGGATACCAATTCCGCTTTGTCCGCCATTTCCGCAAAGAGGCTGAAAATCCCGATTTTCCATATGGAAGCGGGAAACCGCTGCTGGGACTGGAATGTCAGTGAAATGATCAACCGGAAAATTGTCGATCATATCTCCGACATCAACCTTCCTTACACCGAACACTCCCGTCGCTATCTCTTATCCGAGGGGATCGACGGCAAAACCGTCTTTGTCACCGGCTCCCCCATGAGGGAGGTCCTGCGGGATCATCTTCCCAAAATCCAGCAGAGCAAAATTCTGGAAACTCTGGGGCTGGAAGCCGGCAGATATATTCTTCTTTCCGCCCACAGGGAGGAAAATATCGACAATGAAGAACGCTTTCTTTCCCTGATGAACGCGGTCAACCATATTGCAGAAAACTACCAGATGCCGGTCATCTATTCCACTCATCCCAGAAGCAAAAAATTCATTGACCAGCGTCATTTTCAATTTCATCCTCTGGTCCGCAGCATGAAACCCTTTGGCTTTATGGATTATAACCATCTGCAGATGAACAGCTACTGCGTTCTTTCCGACAGCGGCACCCTTTCGGAAGAAAGCGCCATGCTGGGCTTTGCGGGAGTCCTGATCCGCACTTCCACCGAACGTCCGGAGGTATTGGACAAAGGCACCGTCGTCATCGGCGGAATAACCGAGCGCGACGTGGAGCAAGCGTTGGATCTGGCCGTCGCCATGCGCGAAAACCAGGAGGAGACTGTCATGGCGGAGGATTATGCCGACACCAATGTTTCCGTCAAAGTTGTCAAGCTGATTCAGAGCTATACAGAAATTGTCAATATAACCACCTGGGGGAAACGGCCTTGAAAATATTACAGATAAACTCCGTGTGCGGTTATGGCAGTACCGGCAGGATAGCGGCGGAGCTGTATGAAAATATCCTGTCTCACGGCGACAGCTGTAAAATTGCTTATGGCAGAGGAAATGCTCCGGAGAACATTGATACCATACGAGTAGGTTCTGATTGTTCGGTGAATCTGCATGGAATTTTTTCCCGTCTGACCGATCGCCAGGGCTTCTATTCCAAACGGGCGACAGAAGAACTTGTGCGCCAAGCGCGGCAGTGGAATCCAGATATCATCCATCTGCACAACCTCCACGGTTATTACCTCCACCTTCCTACCCTGTTTGAATGGCTGTCATCCCAGGATCGGCCTGTCGTCTGGACACTTCACGACTGCTGGGCGTTCACCGGGCACTGCGCCTATTTCGATTTTGTGAGCTGTGACCGCTGGAAGGATATCTGCCATGACTGTCCCCAAAAAAAGGAATACCCTTCCAGCCTGCTTCTGGATTCCTCACAAAAAAATTATCTGGAGAAAAAAAAGCTTTTTACCTCAGTAAAGAACATGACTCTGGTGTGTCCTTCACAATGGCTGTCCGGACTTGTTCGGGAATCCTTTCTTGGTTGCTATCCAGTGAAGACCATTCTCAATGGAATTGACTTAGACAAATTCCGCCCTACCGATGGAAGCTTCCGCCGTACCCATGGTTTGGAACATAAAAAAATCGCTCTGGGGGTTGCCAGCGTCTGGGAACGGAGAAAAGGGCTGTTCTTTTTTCCAAAATTGGAACATCTGCTTGGAGACGATTGGAAGATAGTTCTGGTTGGGGTGACTTCAGAACAGAAACAAGAACTTCCTTCCTCTATTTTGTCATTCCCCCGCACCAATTCCATAAAAGAGTTAGCCGCATTGTATACTACCGCCGATGTCTTTGTCAATCCTACACTAGAAGATAATTTTCCAACCACAAATCTTGGAGCCCTGGCCTGCGGCACGCCTGTCGCTACCTTTGACACCGGCGGAAGCCCCGAGGCCATCACCCCCCTCTGCGGCGTCTGTATTCCAAAAGGAAATCTTGAAAGATTATCAGCCGGTATCCTTTCTTTGCAGAGAGCGGAAAGCGCGGCTTGCAGAGAGCGGTCATTGCTTTTTGACAAAACAGCCGCATCTCAAGCATATTACAGTCTTTACCATTCGATTTTGGGAGAATAAAGCTAAAGAACAGGGAGAGAATACCATTCATGGAAAAACTGCGTAAAATCTTTGGTCTAGAAACCTATGTGTGCGTTTTGACCGCCCTTATTTTATTTCCGCACCTTATCCTATTTTCAAGCACCCTTTTATGTAATTTATGCAACGTCGTGATTTACACATGGGGTGTGCCTATCATTTTATATCATCTCATCAAAGAAAAACCCTTTCTGCCTTCCCACAGGCAGTGTATCCTCTTTTATCTGATCGCCGCCTTTTTTGTCTTTTCGTTCGTCAGTATTGCCGTCAATTACCACACCAATCTGGTGGAAAATTTAAGCTCTTGGTATTCGGGAGGACTGCAAAAAAGCTGTTTTCCAATATTATTTTATCCACTGTGGCGCTGACAATGCCAATCGCCATTGCCAGCCTCGTCCTCCAGCTTCTGAATATCCGTCCCCTGGAGGCCCAAACCTCCAGGTTTACAGGTCTCTTCTACAATCCCAACAGCTGCTATATCTGTGCGGTTTCTTTGATTTTAGGATTCCTTTACTGGATCATCTACAAGAAAAAAAAGAAGCTCATGATTGCCAACGGGCTTCTCCAGGCCAGTCTCATCGGGCTTTCCGAATCTCGCGGGTTGTTTGTCATGATGGGGGTTATTTTAGTTCTAACCGCGGCTGTCTACGCTTTTATCCGCTATGGAAGGCAGTTAAAAAAGGCGGCTCTTTCCTTTGTAGCCGTCCTTCTCGTCTGCCTGGTCTGTTTCGAGGGCGTCACCCTTTTTGGCAGATATCTCCCGCAGGCTGGAAGTGTAATTAAAAATTCCATTTCCAGCATTCTTTCACCGAATAATCCTTCTGAGGAAGAGCCTCCCAAAATCACCCCTCCAAACAGAGAGGAAAGCAACAAAGAGGCTTCCAACTCTTTCCGGATTACCCTGCTTGTCTCCGGCTTAAAAACGTTTTCCATGCATCCTATCTTTGGCGTCGGCCCCCGCAATATCGCCGACAAGGTAAGGGAAGCCGTACCCGAGGAGGACTTGAACGGGATCGATGGGGGCGGCCTGCACAACATGTATGTCCAGCTGCTCGTCGGGGTGGGAATCGGCGGTTTTCTTCTCTTTGTTCTTCTTGCCGTCTATGTGATCCTGTCTTTCATACGGACATTAAAATATCAGAAAAAGAAAAAAGAACCCTGGGAACCCGCTATGCTCTACTGCTTTGTGATGATGCTGGGTATTTGCTCCTATCAGCTGTTCGAAGCAAACTTTATGTTTGCTAATACCCTTGTTTCCATTGGCTTCTGGTCCATTGCCGGTTTTTTGATGAACCGGATATCACAGCAGCTTCCCTCTATGCCATGGAAAAAGAGTCCCAAGCCAATTACACAGGAGGAATTAAACTAATGCTGTTTTCCATCATCGTCCCTATCTATGGAGTGGAAAAATATATCGAAACCGCGATTCAGTCTGTACGGAAACAGGATTTTGAGGATTTTGAATTAATTCTTGTGGATGACGGTTCCAAGGATCGAAGTGGAGAAATCGCCGACTCCTACGCGGAAAAGGATTCCCGTCTAAGGGTCATTCACAAGCCAAACGGCGGCGTTTCCTCCGCGCGGAATGAAGGCCTGAGAAATGCCCGGGGTACCTATCTCATCTGGCTTGACGGCGACGACATTCTTCTGCCCGGTTCCCTTTCCCGGCTGGCGGCGGTGATTTCTTCCCGGAAAGAGCCGGATGTAATTTTTCAGAATTACCAGATCTTAATGAATGGGAGCGTATTCCCTGGGACGGAATACCACTTTGAGCATTCCCTTCTGGAGTCCTGTGATACTGATGACGCTCTGTCTTACCTGTTTGGAACTTATCCCGATTTCAACTGGTCGGCCTGTATGCACATTTACCGCCTGAAGCCCATATTGGCAAATCAGATTTTCTTTAATGAAACCATGCATATGAACGAGGATGGAAACTGGCTGGTTGAAGTACTCTTAAACGCCCGTACCTTTGCGGCCAGCGACGATTCCATGTATTTATACCGGATGGATGTAGAAGGCTCTTCCATTCATGCCGGCGCTGATCTGCGCACCTATCGCAGCAGCTATACCATGTATACCCGATGGTTCTATTATTTCAAGGATGTCTATCAGGGAACAAAGGCAAAGCAGATTATGATGGGGCGTCTGGCTCGCGGATATGTCAATATCTCCACTTCAATTTATGATCTGCCTCCCGAGGAGCGTAAAAAGGCCATCGCGATGTTTCTGGAACATAAGGATATCGTTCCTTATACTTCAAAAAAGAGTCAAAAACCATTTTACCCTATTCTGAAGTTATTGGGCACAAAACCCTACCTGAGAGCAATCCATTGTGCCTTCCGTTTAAAGGAAAAACTAAAAAAATAAAAACGGAGGTTACAGTATGCAGGAAGTCAAAAAAATCGCGAAATCGACTATTATTTACCTCTTTGGAAGCGTAGGGACAAAGCTCATCACCTTCTTTCTCCTCCCTATTCTGACCTCTAATATTCCAGAAGGAGATTTTGGCGTCTACAATACCAACTGCTCCTATGCCACTTTAATCTCTAGTGTGCTGTTTCTTGATATCTGGTCCGGTATCATGCGGTACATGTTTGATTATAAGAAGAAAAAGGAGCAGTATCAGGTTATTTACAGCGGACTTCTGATCTTCTTTTGCTCTCTGGTTTTGTATATCGTTGTCTTTACCGTCTATGACCATTTTTCCCCCATGGAATACATGGGCTGGGTCCTGGCCTATGGCGCATCTATCTGCCTGCAAAGTCTCTACAGCTATATCGCGCGGGCTTTAGGCTTCAGCGGATTATTCGCAGTATCCGGAATCGTCTCCGCTCTGGCAAACGCAGGCATCACCTTTGTCATGGTCTATCTTTTGAAATGGGACTACAGCGCCCTCTATATCGCTTACATTGCCGGTATCATCGCCCAATGCGTCATGCTGGAATGCAAGGTTCATCTGCTCACCAATTTCCGCTCTGCCGGCATCAGCAGGAGCCTGGTCAGGCAGATATTCAGATTCAGTCTGCCGCTGTGCCTGAATTCCGCGTGTTATTGGCTGCTGACAGGGTTCAACACTATTTTTGTCATGGCCAAGCTCGGCGACATGCAGACGGGATATTACAGCATGGCTGGAAAATTTGCCGTCATGCTCAATCTTGTGACTTCCTGTTTTTCCATGGCATGGCAGGAGCTTGCCTTTAACAAGTCTGATTCCAGTGAGGAAACAGGACATTTTTATTCCAAGGCGGCAAACTTATACTGCAAGGCCCTTTTCTGCGGATATCTTCTCCTCATGCCCTTTATTTCCCTTATTTTCCCTTTCTTTGTCAAGGGAGGCTATGGGCCTGTGAAGGATATTATTCCTTTATACATGCTGGCAACGGTCGCCAGCGTTCTCAGTACCTTTTTGGGCAATATTCTTACCGCCTACAAAAAAAATGACACCATCTTTATTTCCACCCTGGCCGCCTGCATTGTCAATGTCTCCATCGCCTATTTTACTGTCAATTACATCGGCGTACAGGCAGCCTCTCTTGCCATGCTTTGCGGATATCTTGCCTGTGATATCGCACGCGTCATCTTCATCAAACGCAGCATATCCTTTCACTTCAACTGCAAGCCTTTCTTTTACATGATACCCGGCTGTATTCTTATCACTCTTATTTATTTATATTTCGATTGGTATATCCAGATTCCCGCGTTGCTTATCGGCATCGGCATCAGCTGCCTGTTGTTCCGTAATCTGATTAAAACTACCTATCAAAAGCTGAAAGGCCGTCTCGCGGCAAGGAAGGCAGCCAATTAAATAATATAATTTCCCAC
Organism: Clostridiales bacterium; assembly: GCA_019419895.1. GTDB lineage: Bacteria > Bacillota > Clostridia > Oscillospirales > Acutalibacteraceae > JAHZIE01. Next base: position 6,430 of record JAHZIE010000005.1, read on the forward strand.
GCAAATCGTTCGGAAGAAGGAAAGGAGAGTCTTGTTTCAATGACGGACTTGCGCAAAGCCCAGCTGCTTCAGCTGAAAATAGCGAAAGAAATTCAACGGGTTTGTGAGGAAAACCATATTCCTGTTTTTATTTTCGCCGGCACCCTGTTAGGGGCTGTTCGGCATAAAGGATTCATCCCCTGGGACGACGATCTGGATGTGGCTATGCTGCGGGAAGATTATGACAAATTTCTTCAGATTGCTCCAAAGTCACTGGGAGAAGAATTTTTTCTCCAAAACTGGGAAACAGATCCCGAATACGCTCTTCCGTTTTCCAAGGTACTTTTGAAAAATACCCATTATACGGAAAGGAATATTGGAAGCGCTCATATTCAAGATGGGATCTATGTGGATATCTTTGTGTTGGATAATGTTCCTAGGGATGAGAAGCTTCAGAAAAAGCATGACCGTTCCACCTATCTTCTTCAGCGTCTTCTGCTGGCAAAGAATGGATATTGTCCCTGGCAGGACGGGGAAACCGTCAAAAAGCTAATTTACCAATGTCTCAAGCTGGCCGCCCTGCCTTTTTCCAGGAAATCGCTCCAAAAAAGGCTAGATCGCCAAATGAGGAAATACAGCGGCGGCACAGCCGAGTGTGTAACCGCAATAGGCGGATGCTATGGCTATCAGAAGGAAAAGCTCAAACGGGAATGGGTTGTCAATTTGGTCTCCTTCCCCTTTGAGGATACAGAGCTCCCTGGAATCGCCGATTTTGACGCTTATCTTTCTTATGTATATGGAGATTATATGACTCCCCCTCCGGAAGGAGAACGGGAAAATCGGCACGGCATTATGCGCGTGGATTTTGGCCCCTACCAATTTGACTCATGTGAGCTTTAGTACCATTGGTTATGAGTTTCCTGAAGCCCAGGGCAGCTTTTCTCTATTCCGCCATCGCCGGCTTGTCTGTCATTTCTCCAAAGGCATTCCATAATCCGGCCGGCGTTTTCCCGGCATAGGTCGGGTTATTCGGCAGAGAAGCAGGCGTTACAGGCTCTTTCGCCAATAGAGATGAATCTGATGGTGTTACAGGAAGATGAATGATTTTTATTATTCCTGGAGACGATGGGGTGAATTGGGAGGCTAAGGCAATGAAAATAGAATTAAGAAAATGGACATTAGAAGATAAACAAGAGCTAATAAGGATTTGCAATCGTATTGACAGGAGTTACCTGTCTGACCGCTTGCCTAATCCGTATACCGATGAATCAGCAAATTGGTGGCTGAGTATGGTAAATGAAAATGAAGGAAAAAGGGGAATTTTTCGTAAAATAATTGAAGAAGGAAAGATAATAGGCTCCATATCAGTTGAACAAAAAGAAGATGTTTACCGCAAAGATGCAGAAATAGGATATTTATTGTTACAGGAAAAATATTCAAAAGGAATTATGACAGAGGCCGTAAATCAAATTTGTAAAATTGCTTTTCAGGAATTGGATATCATTAGGATTACAGGGCTGATTTACGAGCCTAATCTGGCATCAAGAAAGGTACTTGAAAAGAATGGTTTTATTCTTGAGGGCCTGATGAGAGATGCCGTTATCAAAAATGGAGCAATTTATAATCTTTGTATTTATGGAAAAGGAAGATCGTTTTCATCTTTCTAACTATTGCGGGATACACCTTAAATAGCGCTAAGAGGCCCTGATTTCAACAGATTTAATAATTAGGATATTACAGTCAGCATCAGGCTCTTTGTTGCTGTCCGTTGTCGAAGAAATTCAACTCATGCCGTAAAATAGAAGGCTGGGGAGCAGGCTATTGCCTATTCCCCAGCCTTCTATTATCTTTGGGTTACTGTCCCTGTTATGGTGACGATAGTCATCCCAGGCCCCTCTAAGTCCGCCGCGGGGACAGTGATGGGGGTCCCCGAAGCATTCGGCAAGGTAATCCTGTTATTGGAATCAATGGTATAGTCTCCTGGGGCATAAATAAAGGAGGCGTCTCCTGAAAGCAGTCTGACCTCATTTACAGTAAATTCCGCAGGCAGAGTGTCCTGTATTATCACATTCAGTGCAACCTGATTCCCCGTATTGAGAAGGGTGAAGGTATAGGTCAAGCTTTCCCCGGGGGCAACAATCCGCTTATCCGGCTGTTTGGAGATGCTGACCTGAGCATAGGCTTCCCTCTGAATTTCGGCGGAAGGCGGCGGTACAGCTGAAATCTGCGGTCCTGCCGCGCTTCCGCCGTTTGCCGTCACCTGGGCCATATTCATAATTGTATTCACTTGAAAATCAATCGTTTCTGACACCACGGCAACATAAACAATTACCGCTTCCTGCCCTGAAAGCAGGGGATCTGGCAGAAAAAAGGTCAGTATCCCCTCTCCCACCGTAGGGGTAAGTATTAGCTCCGTTTGGTTCACATACAGCCTCGCGGTTCCCTGTAAATAGGACAGGGGTTCCTGACTGCCGCCCAAATTGTCCTTAACCGTCACATGATAGAGCGCCTGCGTCCCTGTGTTTTTAATCCGAAAAACATATGTCAGATTCTCTCCAGGGCGAAAGGTTCCCTGAAGGACTGTTTTTACGGCTGATATGGCATAAGGATCCAGCAAATAGGTGATGGTAACATTGGAATCTGCGGAGCCAAGTGATGCAGAGCCCTGATACTCATAGGTAATACTGGCTTGGTTTCTCAATGGAGTTGGCATCTTTGAAAGCCTCCCATTCACAAATATCTCAATCCCAGCTCCGCATGGCGGATAGATCTGCGCGACACAAGCGGGCGGAAGAATTCCGATGGAAATATTCCTTGGATCACTATATTATATGCCGCTGTACGCAGCTTGTGACATAAATCTCGTTTTTCTTTTTGCCGCTTCTCTTTTTTCTCCAATCCGGCCCTTCTCCTTTTCTGTTGACAACGGCGCCAATCTGTGCTATAAAAAAATATCCTTTCATTTAACAAGCTGAAACCAAAAGAGGGGGATTCCATGAATACGCTTCAACAGCTTTGCGAGACATTGGAACTGCCGCTGGAGGTCTCCCAGCGCATTCTTTTATGGGAGCAGGAATGTGATTTTGTCAAATTGGCAGACAGCATGAAACTTCTTTTTTCAAAGGACACTTGGGATATGGGACGGGAAAAGCTAAAAGAACTTCTCAGGGAGGATCCCGACGGCATAAAAATGCTGACCTGTATGCTGAAATGCGGTCTAACCACTTTGCAACATTATCGGATGCTTGGCATCGACGACGCCATTTTCATTGATACCATGAAATGCTTCCGGAGATTTGTTCTGGAACATAAGGAAAGTTATGGCACCTACGCCTTTGATCGGGACTGGTGGACCCCCAGGCAGCTTTCAGCCCTCCTTTTCCGAATTGGGGAGCTGGAATATGAGCTGAATGAATTTGATAGAAAAAGCTGCATCAGCCTTCATATTCCCTCTGATTCCAGGCTGGAAACCTCTCTTCTCCAGGAGTCCTATCAAAAGGCGCGCGGCTTAATCAACCAGGTCTTTCCCTCCTATGCCTGCGCTCCCATCCGTTGTTCCTCCTGGCTGCTTTCCCCTGCCCTCTCCCATGTTCTACCAAGCGGCTCCCGTATTCTCCGGTTTCAGAAGGCTTTTGTGATAGATTCCTTTGACAAGGAAAACCCGGCGTTCATGACCTGGGTTTACAAACGTCCAGATCTGCCCCTTTCCCAGCTGCCGGAAAATACTACGTTACAGCGCAATTTAAAGGCATATCTCGCTCAGGGAGGAAAAATCGGGGAAGCCGCTGGCTATTTGTCAGAGCCCGCCTTTCTATGAAAGGCAAACTTAAATGAAAGTTAGGATGCTAATTCAGCTGTTAAGGCCTTTTTTGTATTGCCCAGTCCGTCTTTGACTTTTGTCTCTCAAGGATTAATAACACAATATCCAATATGTTTACGCATGCCTTTGTATTAGATAGTCAACCATCATGTTTGCAGACGCTTCATTGATATCATTTTTCTTACCAATTGTGAAGAAGCCTATATAAGGACGGAAGGCCGGATGACAGCCCTGCAATCCCTCATATAACTGATTTTTCCCTTCTTAATGATAATCCATTTCCCATTTAATACATTGTCAAACTCAAAAACATATCCCCTCAAGACGATGGTTTCGTCTTGAGGGGATTGTTCAAAGCCGGATAGGAAAGTTATTCATCCCGTCCACAGCATTTTTTATACTTCTTGCCGCTTCCACAGGGGCAGGGATCGTTGCGCCCGATCTTCTTACCCTTTTTCACAGTGGAGCTTTTCACCGATCCATCTCCTCCGGTATTTTCCGATGGCTTTGCCACCTGTTCCCTCTTCGGCTCCTCCTGGGTGCGGATCCGCACAGTCAGCATCATGCGGGCGGTATCCTCACGAATAGAGGCGACCATGGCGTCAAACATATCAAAGCCTTCAATCCGGTATTCCACCACAGGATCCCTCTGGGCGTAGGCACGCAACCCAATTCCCTGTTTGAGCTCCTCCATGGCGTCAATATGATCCATCCACTGGGTATCTACATTCCTCAGAAGAACAACGCGCTCCAATTCGCGCATAATCTGCTCTCCATATTCTTTCTCACGCGCGGCGTAAATTTTCTCCGCCCGCTCCTGCAGGGTATTGACGATAAATTCCGGATCCAGCTCCTCGATCTCCTCCTGGGTATAATGGAAATCATCGGGAACAGTCAGCCAGCCAAGATAGTAATCCCGCAGGGATTCCAGATTCCAATGTTCCCTATCAGATGCTTTGGGAAGGTACTTTTCCACATTGGACGCGATAGTCTCAGAAATCATTTTCTGGATCTGATCCTTAATGTTATCTCCATTGAGCACCTGGGCACGCTGTCCATAGATAATTTCACGCTGCCGGTTCATAACGTCGTCATACTGCAAAACATTCTTTCTGATGGCGAAATTCCTGGACTCCAGCTTTCTCTGAGCGCTTTCTACGGAATTGGATACCATCTTATTTTCAATCGGCACATCCTCCTCCAGATTAAACCGGTCCATAATGGCCTGGATCCGCTCGCCGCCAAACAAACGCATCAGATCGTCCTCCAGGGAAAGGAAGAAGCGGGAAGCGCCGGGATCTCCCTGACGGCCCGCACGGCCGCGCAGCTGGTTGTCAATACGCCGGGACTCATGACGCTCGGTTCCGACAATGAACAAACCGCCCGCCTTCAGGACCTCTTCCTCCTCGGATTTTATCTGATCCTTATACTTCTGGTTGAGTTCCTTAAAGGTTTCGCGCGCCTCCAGGATTTCCTCGTTATCCGTCTCAGAAAATCCCGTCGCCTCGCTGATCAGTTCCTCAGTGTATCCCATGCGGCGCATTTCCGCCTTGGCCATAAATTCGGCGTTGCCCCCCAGCTTGATATCGGTGCCGCGGCCCGCCATATTGGTAGCAATGGTAACAGCGCCTTTCTTGCCCGCCTGGGAAATAATCTCCGCTTCTTTTTCGTGATATTTGGCGTTAAGCACCTCATGCTTAATACCACGCCTCTTCAGCATGGAACTGAGGAGCTCGGATTTTTCAATGGAAATGGTGCCCACAAGAACAGGCTGCCCCTTTTCATGGCAGGCAATGATCTGCTCTATCACCGCGTTGAACTTCGCCTTTTCCGTTTTATAGACCACATCAGGCATATCGTCGCGGATCATGGGCTTGTTGGTGGGAACCTCCACAACATCCAGCTTGTAAATCTCCCGGAATTCCTCTTCCTCCGTCATAGCGGTACCAGTCATACCCGACAGTTTGCTGTAAAGGCGGAAATAATTTTGGAAGGTGATGGTGGCCAGGGTTTTGGACTCCCTTTCCACCTTGACTCCCTCTTTTGCCTCAATGGCCTGGTGAAGTCCCTCGTTAAAGCGCCGGCCAAACATCAGACGGCCGGTAAACTCGTCGACAATGATAACCTGACCGTCCTTGACGACATAGTCCACATCCTTCTGCATAATGCCACGGGCGCGGATCGCCTGATTGATATGGTGCTGGATGGTCATATTGTCCGCGTCAGTCAGATTTTCGATATGGAAGAATTCCTCCGCCTTTTTCACGCCGGATGGGGTCAGGGTTGCCGTACGCGCCTTTTCATCCACAAGAAAATCGGCGTCGCTGTATGTTTCATCATTGTCCTCCTTGGCGTTGAGCTCCTTAACCTTGAGCATGCGGAGGGATTTGGCGAATCTGTCGGCTAAAGTATAAAGCTCCGTCGACTTATCTCCCTGCCCGGAAATGATCAGAGGAGTGCGGGCCTCGTCGATCAGGATGGAGTCCACCTCGTCCACAATGGCGAAATTATGGCCCCGCTGCACCTGCTGCTCCTTATAGGTGACCATATTGTCACGCAGGTAATCAAAGCCGAATTCATTGTTGGTTCCGTATGTAATGTCGGCAGCGTAAGCCTCACGGCGCTGGGCCCCATTCATATCGTGGAGGATCAAGCCCACGCTCAGACCGAGGAAACGGTAAACCTTCCCCATCCATTCCGAGTCGCGGCGGGCCAGGTAGTCATTGACTGTCACGATATGGACGCCCTTGCCTGATAAGGCGTTCAAATAAGCCGGGAGAGTGGAAACCAGCGTTTTTCCTTCACCGGTTTTCATTTCACTGATCCTGCCCTGGTGAAGGATAATGCCGCCGATGATCTGGACGGGGAAATGCCGCATTCCCAAAACCCTGTCTGCCGCCTCGCGGCAGACGGCAAAGGCATCCGGAAGGATATTGTCCAAAGATTCCCCCATCGCCAGGCGGTCTTTCAGATGCCCGGTCATTTCAGTCAGCTGCTTGTCGGTATATTTACGGTATTTATCTTCCAGCGCCAGCACCTGATCACAGATTGGCTGGATCCTCTTTAATTCCCGCTTACTGTAGTTACCGAACAAGGACTTGAAAATATTCATTCAGAACCCACCTCAAAAAATTATTCTCTTTCTCAGCGAAATTTATTTATAAATTGAGACAAATCTCACTTTAACTTATTTATTATAACACATAAAATATGAAAAAACAGTAAATTCATGGGAAAACAGCCTAAAATAAATATATTTTCCATGAATATGAAATCAGGTTTATCTAAAATGTAAAATTTTAATGAAAAACAATGTGTTTTTATTGATTTTTCCTCTTCCGCGTGATAAACTAAAATTCAATTTGAAAGTTAATATTATCTATCTGTATGAGTTTGGCTGCCGTATGGACATACTAATTAAGCAGCCTTTTCCTTTGAAATCCTATATAGGGGAGGAATTCTATGCCATTAGGGATAGCCCAGATGTCGGCCTTGGCTTCCGCCGCTGGACTGATGGTCTTTGTTTCATTTTTATGCTGCCGCACTACAATAAAATCTAGCTTTATCAGCCGTGATTATGAAAACCTCAGAATTGGGGGCAAGCAGTATGAATTTATGTGCTGCTCCTACAGCGATGAACAGCGAGGGATGCTTCTCAATGAATCCGGCGCCGTAAAAGTCGGCGGCTGTCTTGGAAAAATTTCCAATGAAGAAAAGCTGTATGTCCGAACCCTGCAAAATATCAATCCGGACGATTACCTTGCCGTCACAGGCCCTGGAGGAACGGTGGATCTGTTTCGCCGAATCAAATGACGCTCTGAATGCCAGGGTGGAATGAGAAGGAAAATCTCCTTCTCTTTTTTTATATTCTTTTCCCATTTCGTATGATAAGGAGGAGATTCCCATTGCCGCGTTATCCCATTCTTTTATTTGACGCCGACGGTACCCTGTTCGACTTTGAAAAAGCGGAAGAAAACGCCCTATATCAAGCTTTTCGCACCGTTGGTTTTTCCTGCACGCCGGATATTTACCACCGGTATCATGAAATCAACCGCGGTCTATGGCTCCAGCTGGAGCAGGGGCTCATCACCAGGGAACGATTGAAAACAGAACGCTTTTCCCTGTTGTTCCAGCAGACCGGCCTGCCGGCTGAATCGGAAGCCTTTGGGCGACGCTACACCGACTTTCTCAGCCAGGGCTCCTTTCTACTCGACGGGGCTCTGGAACTTTGCCAATCCCTTTCCCGCCATTGCCGCCTTTCCATCATCACCAACGGCAACCTCTCCGTCCAGAAAAAACGCTTTTATTCCAGTTCCCTGGTTCCTTATTTTGAACGGCTTTTCATCTCTGAGGAGCTGGGCTGCAACAAGCCGGAAAAAGCTTTTTTTGATAAGGTCCTGACGGCTTTGGAGATACATGATCCCTCTCAAGCGCTGGTCATCGGCGATTCCCTGAGCTCGGATATCTTAGGGGGCATCCATTCCGGGCTGGATACCTGCTGGACAAATTTTAAAAAGGAAATAAACTGTTCCGGCGTCCTTCCCACTTTTGAAATATCTTCCTTCCAGGAGCTTTTTCCCATTGTGGAGGGACAAGCTTCCCCGCCGCGGGACGAAAATTAGGATTACTACACAGAAATCCAAAGCCTGTCCCCCCATGAATTTTACCACCATTTTCAGGCCCGGCTATTGTAAAAAAAGCAAGTTCGCCGTATAATAGTATCGCATAGGAAAATTTTAATCTCTATGGAAAATCAAGGAATTCAATGCGAAAGGAGTACAATTATGAACTATTCCCATGAAGTGGAAAAAATGTGTACTGTCGCCAAGGGACCCCACCATGGTCCTGCCCCAATTCCGGAAGAGGGAAAATGGGTCAAGGCCTATGAGATCAAGGATATTTCCGGTTTGTCTCACGGCGTTGGCTGGTGCGCACCCCAGCAGGGCGCGTGTAAGCTTACCCTGAATGTAAAAGACGGCATTGTTCAGGAGGCCCTGGTTGAAACCCTGGGATGCTCCGGTATGACCCATTCCGCGGCAATGGCCGCTGAAATTCTGCCGGGCAAGACCCTGTTGGAATGTCTTAATACTGACCTGGTCTGCGATGCCATCAATGTAGCCATGCGCGAAATCTTCAAGCAGCTGGCTTACGGCCGTTCCCAGACCGCGTTCTCCGAAGGCGGCCTTCCTGTAGGCGCAAGCCTGGAGGATCTCGGCAAGGGACTGCGTTCCCAGGTTGGAACCATGTTCTCCACCGGCGCCAAGGGCGTCCGCTATATGGAAATGGCAGAGGGTTATGTCCTCAAACTGGCTTTGGACGAAAATGATGAGGTCATCGGCTATCAGTTCGTGCGCCTTGGCAAAATGATGGAGGATATCCGTCACGGCGTCGATCCGGCGGAAGCATACAAGAAGAATATTGGACAATATGGACGTTTTGACAACGCGGCAAAGTATATCGATCCGCGTGAAGAATAAGACAGACCATACGATAAAGGAGGACAGACTATATGGCTAACGATGTAATGTTTGAAGGCAAAGAAAGAAGAATGGCCAAAATAGAAAAGTGTCTTGCAGAGTATGGCCTTGCCAGCCTGGAAGATGCCCGCGATCTTTGCCTGAGCAAAGGAATTGACTGTGACAAAATTGTAAAAGGCGTTCAGCCCATCGCTTTTGAAAATGCTGTTTGGGCTTATACCCTTGGCTGCGCCGTCGCTCTGAAAAAGGGCGTGAGCTCTGCCGCTGAGGCCGCGGAAGCCATCGGCATCGGACTGGAAGCCTTCTGTATCCCCGGTTCCGTAGCTGAGCAGCGCAATGTCGGTCTGGGACACGGCAATCTGGGCGCTATGCTCCTGAGGGATGAAACCAAATGCTTTGCTTTCCTGGCAGGACATGAGTCCTTTGCCGCCGCAGAGGGAGCAATCGGCATTGCCAAAACCGCAAATAAGGCAAGAAAAGAGCCCCTGCGCATTATCCTCAACGGTTTGGGTAAGGACGCCGCTTATATTATTTCAAGAATCAACGGCTTTACTTATGTAAAGACCGACTATGACTTTTACACCGGGGAGCTCAAAATTTTGGAGGAAAAGGCTTTCTCCGAAGGCGAGCGCGCCGCTGTAAAGTGCTATGGCGCCAATGACGTTCTGGAAGGCGTCGCCATCATGAAGCAGGAGGGCGTCGATGTTTCCATCACAGGAAACTCCACCAACCCCACCCGTTTCCAGCATCTGGTCGCCGGAACCTATAAAAAATGGGCGATTGAAAATAATAAGAAATATTTCTCCGTTGCTTCCGGCGGCGGTACTGGACGTACCCTCCATCCGGATAACATGGCTGCCGGCCCTGCTTCCTACGGCTTGACCGACTCTATGGGACGTATGCACGGCGACGCCCAGTTTGCAGGCTCCTCCTCCGTTCCCGCCCATGTTGAGATGATGGGCTTGATCGGCATGGGCAACAACCCCATGGTCGGCGCCACCGTTGCCTGCGCTGTCGCGGTTTACGAGGCGAAATAATTCAGCATAGCGTTGAAAAACACTTTCAAACAGCGGGACTTTCCAGTGTGTCTCATTGGAAAGTCCTGTTTTTTATGCTGTTTTCCACTACATGATCTTCTCCCTTCCTGCTACAGAAGGGAAATCGCTTTCCTACATACCTATTTCCAGCAGCGATGTAAACGGACACTATATCCATCCCCAAATGTCGGTCAACCATTCCTGTGCAAATTTGATTTTCTCTGCCTTTTCCTTGCTGCAGTCTTCCGGCAGGATCTTTCCCTCCGCTTCTTCTGCTGTTGACAGGCACCAGGATATATGCTATAATCCACAAAAATAAAGAGTAACTTTGCCCGCCGCCGGGTGGACTGTAAAGCATTGATTTCGTATCGTTAGGCCATGGGAGATACGAAAATCAATGCTTTTTTTCTGCCGGCACGCGGGCAGATCCAAGGAGGAAAAGGCATGTTTCGAGCCATGAGAAGAAAACAGCAGGCGCTTTCACAAGAAGACTGTGAGGCTGTTCTGCATCAGGGGACTTCAGGCGTCCTGGCTTTATCCGGAGATGACGATTATCCTTATGCGGTGCCTATCAGTTACGTTTATGACGGCAGTAAGCTTTATTTTCACAGCGCAAAAAGCGGGCACAAGCTGGACTTCATCAAACGCCATCCAAAGGCATCCTTCTGTATCATCGGCAGGGATCAGGTGGAGCCGGAGGAATATACTACCTATTTTCAAAGTGTCATTGTTTTTGGAACGATTCGTATTCTGGAAGATGATAAGGAAAAATGGGCGGCCATTGAAAAACTTGCCGTCAAGTACGCGCCCAATGATACAGCTGAAAACCGGCGTGGAATCATTGAACGGGAATGGATTCCCCTATGTATGTTGGAGATGACACCGGAACATATCTCTGGAAAAGAAGCTGCGGAGCTAGCCAAAGAAAAGCACACAGATGAAAAAAAACGCGTTTGATTGTGGATACCGCGTTTTCTGTTATGAGTTCTTTCCCTTTCTCAGGAGGTTTTTAGAATGAAAGAAAAATGTCTGCGGGATTTTGCCAAATATACTTCTCTCAATGTGCTGGGAATGATCGGACTTTCCTGCTATATATTGGCCGATACCTTTTTCGTGTCCAAGGGGCTTGGTACAAACGGTCTGGCCGCCTTGAATCTTGCCATTCCGGTCTATAGCTTTATCCACGGAAGCGGCCTTATGATCGGTATGGGCGGCGGTATCCGATATGCCATCGAAAAAAGCCAGAAAAACCACACAGCCGCAAACCGCACCTTTACCGGTACCATCTATCTTGCCGGTGCCTTCGCCGCCATCTTCACGCTGGCGGGAATTTTTCTCTCAGGGACCATTGTCTCCCTCTTTGGCGCGGATAAAAGCGTCTATGATATGTCAAAAACCTATTTGCAGGTCATTCTGCTCTTCGCCCCCGCATTTCTTCTGAATAATGTACTCCTCTGCTTTGTCCGGAATGACGGCGCGCCGCAGCTCTCCATGGCGGCGATGATCGGGGGCAGCCTGTCCAATATTGTCCTCGACTGGGTCTTCATCTTTCCCTGCCGGATGGGGATTTTCGGCGCGGCTTTCGCCACAGGCCTGGCGCCAATTATCAGCATCCTGATTTTATCTCCCCATTTGATACGCCGGAAAAACCAGTTTCACCTTATAAAATGCCGGATGGAGGGAAAAGTGTCCGCAGTCATTCTTTCCGGCGGCGTCCCTTCTCTGGTCACGGAGGTCTCCTCCGGCGTGGTCATGATCGTATTCAATTCCATCATCCTCCGGTTGGAAGGAAACGTCGGAGTCGCAGCCTATGGGGTAATCGCCAACCTTTCCCTGGTCATCATGGCCATCTATACCGGAATTGCCCAGGGAATTCAGCCGATTGTCAGCCGCGGTTATGGAAAAAAGGACATACACGCCATTAGTACCATCCTCTGTTATGCGATCATCACTATGTTAGTCCTGTCAGCTGCCATCTATACCCTCATATTCTTCGGCGCCTCCCAGATTGCCAGTATTTTCAACAGTGAGGGTAACGTCATGCTGCAAACGATTGCCTCAGAAGGCATGCGGCTATATTTTATCGCCTGTCCCTTTGCCGGGTTTAATATTATTCTTTCCCTTTATTTTACCGCTGTCGCCTGTCCACGCCCAGCCCATCTGGTTTCCCTCCTCCGGGGTTTTCTTGTCATTATCCCCATGGCCTTTCTTCTCGCGTGGCTTGGGCAAATCCGCGGTGTCTGGTGCGCCTTTCCCGCGACAGAATTTTTTGTCGCGGGAGTGGGTTTTCTGTTATTTCTGTATGTAAAAAAATTCAAAGGGACGCAACGATCTAGCCCGTCGGAAAATACGGTAGGAAGCTGATGGGGATGAGCCAACCGCGTGGAGGCTTGCAGAATTTCCAAAAAAGCCCTTGACTTGTTTTAATAAGTTCTTTATACTATGTGATGCTGGAATAAGTGGTGGAGTCTGTCATAGAGCGCAATGGTGTCTCTATTTATTCTCAGTGATTTACCTTTTAAGGCGACCGGCTTTTCGGTTTGTTTTTGTAGAAAAAGGGACAGAACTTCTGCTTGTGGGGGTTTTGTCTCTTTTTTTTATGCCAAAGCCTGTATGGCTTGCCGCGACCATGCTCCGCTCCCCCGCTTTCCTTTGAGGGAAAGCGGCCGCAATATCACAATGAAATCAAGAATAAGGGGTCTATCTATGAAAAAAAAATTGCTTCAGGCAATCAAGAAAAATTTATTTGGAATTATCACCGCCGTTCTTTCAGCGGGAATTCTTCTGGCCTTTTTATTCTCCTCCGACGTGCTTGGTTCTCTGGATCGGATTTCTCAAAATATGCAGTATCATTGGCTGCTATCCGCCGTGGCCGCCGCCGCTCTGGCCTGGGTATTGGAAGGGGCCGTGTTGAATATTTTCTGCCGCGCCGTTTACCGGGAATGGAAGTTCCACTATTCTTTCTGCATTGGCATGCTGGGAATTCTATACAGCGCGCTTACCCCCTTTTCCACAGGCGGACAGCCAATGCAGATTTATTCCATGCGACGTTTGGGAATGGATACCGGGGCTGCCGGCTCGATCATCGCTGTAAAAACACTGGTTTACCAGGTTGTTCTGGTAATCTACTCCCTGGTTATGGTGGCGTGGATGCTTCCCTTTTTTCAGGCGAACGTGAGCAATTTTTCCTTTCTGACTGTTCTGGGGCTGGTATGCAATAGTATTTTCATCTTTTTGGTCCTTCTTTTCTGCATCAGCAAACGGGGTACCGATAAAGTTTTAAGGAAAGCAATCAAGATCCTCCATAAGTTCCATCTGTGCAGACATCCGGAAGAGCGCTATGAGAAAATCCATCGGGAGCTGGCTGTCTTTCATGAAAGCTCTTCCTTTCTTGGAAAATCCTGGAGGCTATATTTCAGCGCCGTCATATTCACCGTCATACAAATAGCCCTGACCTGCTCTATCCCCTATTTTATTTACCGCAGTTTCGGTTTTTCCCAGCAGCCCGTCAGCGTCATCATTGCGGCACAGGCATATGTGTCCATGGTAAGCGCTTTTGTCCCACTGCCTGGCGCCTCCGGCGGGGCGGAAGGAAGCTTTATTTTGTTTTTCCGCACCTTCTTGACGGACGGCACCCTCATTCCCGCCATGGTAGTCTGGCGCACCATATCCTACTATTTGAATTTTCCTGTGGGATGTATCTGCGCTTATGCCGCCGGACGGCTGCCCAAGCTCTCCATGATGTCAGTAAAAAAAGAGCAGGACTGTATAACCAGATGATCCGCACGCCGTTCCCGCGGCATAAGGCCGACTGGCCCGTTAAGATTGCACAGGCGCTCTTTCCAGGTTTATCTTTTTCCGATACATGCCTTTTCCCCGATTGAAATTTCCGCTTTCTCGTATCCTGGAATCAACATCATTGACTAGAAAAAATCCCGCCTCCTTTATAACCGGGATACAGTTCTTCTTCAACAACTAATTTTCCCACTGTAATGTTGAACAATTTGATTGACATTTGCCAATATGCGTTTTATACTGTATTATGGGAATAAGCGGTGGAGTCTGTCATAGGAAAAATATTTTCCTATTTATTCCAAAAAAATTGCGGCAAAGAAGACTTTTCTTCGACAAACGCGGTTTTGAAAGCAAGGGCAGACCCTCTTTTTAGGGTCTGCCTTTTTGTTTTTTACCCGTTTCAACGCTTCCAATGTTTGGATACGATTTCCTGCTTTTTCAAATATAATTGAAAGGTTTGGTGGTTCCGGTGGAAAGTCAGCTCTCGCTCTTCTATGGTTTATCCTTTCTTACAGTCGTCCTGGCCTTTGCTTTTGCGGTATACCTTTATCTTTGGGTGAAAAAACAGAAAACCAGCAACGCGAAAATTCAAGAAGTCTCTGTTCTGATTAAGGAAGGCGCTAATACCTTTATGCGGCGAGAATATAAGGTACTGGCAAAATTTGCCGCTGTTGCTGCTGTTATCATTTTAGTCCTGCTACCATCGCCAATTTGGCAGGGTTCCCCTGTTGACAATATCGCGATGGCACTCGCCTATATCGCGGGAACAGCTTTGTCCGCTGTTGCCGGAAAAATCGGTATCCTGGTTGCCACCCTTTCCAACGCCCGTACGGCGGAAGGAGCGCAAAAAGGCATTAAGCCCGCCTTTTTGATCGGATTCCGCGGCGGTGCCGTCATGGGCCTGCTGGTGGTTGGCTGCTCCCTTCTGGGGGTTGCGGCCGTTCTGATGATCACAGGGGATTCCAGCATTCTGCTGGGCTTCTCCTTTGGCGCCAGTTCCCTGGCTCTCTTCGCCAAGGCCGGCGGCGGTATCTTTACAAAGACCGCGGATATTTCCGCCGATCTGACAGGAAAAGTAGAGCTTGGGATCCCCGAAGACGATCCCCGCAATCCCGCTGTCATCGCCGACAACGTGGGAGACAATGTGGGTGATGTGGCCGGCATGGGCGCCGATCTGTTTGATTCCAATGTGGCGGCCATGGCTTCCGCCCTGGTCATCGCCCAGTCTTTATCCGGGGGAACTTTTGCCAACATCTCCATGGTGTTCTGCTATGCCATCCTGGGGCTTCTGTCCTCCATTATCGGCATAGCAACGGCGAGGGTCGGCAAGAAGGGCAATCCTACCAGCGCCCTCAATTCATCCACCTATGTGACCACCGCCATTTTCCTTATCCTGACTGCTCTGGCCACCGTCATTTTTGAAGGCTTCTCCTGGAGAATCTGGGGCGCCTCGGCAGTCGGTCTGCTGGTGGGCGTTATCATTGGCATCACCACCGATTATTTTACCGATGATACCAAACCGATTGTGCGAAAGGTAGCGCGGGCTTCCCGCTCCGGACCTGCCTTTACCGTACTCTCCGGCGTATCCTATGGATTTATCTCCGCGTTGCCCGCTATGGTTGGAATCTCTGTCTCCGCGTTGGTCGCGTATAAGCTATGCGAACCTATGGGGCAGGGCTATGCCATCTTTGGCATTTCCATGGCCGCTGTCGGAATGCTTTCCATTGTGGGCATGATCATCTCCAATGACGCGTATGGTCCTATTGTAGACAACGCCCGCGGACTGGCTGAAATGGGCGGTCTTGGCGAAGACACCATTCGTACAGCAGATGAACTGGACAGCGCGGGCAACACAGTCAAGGCCATTACCAAAGGCTTTTCCATCAGCGCCGCCGGTTTGACCGTAATTTCCCTGCTGGGAGCCTTTATGTCCGAGGCCAATAACGCGCTGGCGGCTGCCGGAAGAGAGTTAATTACCGGATTTGATATCATGTCCCCGACGGTATTTTTCGGCATTTTGATCGGTGCCGCCATCCCCGCCGTATTCTCAGCAATGCTGATTTTGGGCGTGGATAAAAACGCCCAGCGGATGGTTCAGGAAATCCACCGTCAGTTCCAGTCTATTCCAGGATTAAAGGAAGGAAAGCACGGAGTGAAACCGGAATACGGGAAGTGCATTGATATCGCAACTTCCGGCGCTCTGAAGGAATTGATCCCTGCCGGCCTCATGAGTATTATCGCCACATTGCTCGTCGGATTTATCGGCGGCCCGCTGGCCATCGGTGGCTTCCTGCTGGGAAATATTGTAAGCGGTCTGCTGATTGCTCTGTTTATGTCCAATTCAGGCGGTCTGTGGGATAATTCGAAAAAATACATAGAATCCGGAGAAGAGGGAGGCAAGGGCAGCGAAGCGCATAAAGCGGCCGTCATTGGCGATACCGTAGGAGATCCCTTTAAGGATACGGCCGGCCCCTCCATCAATACACAAATCACCGTGGTTTCTCTGGTTTCCTCACTTTTGTCCTCCCTGTTTGTATGGTTTTCCATTTTCCATTAATGCCGATTCAGGCGGGATATCCGCAGCAATCCAAAAATCATCCCCATCTATGAAACGGGTAGTATGCCCAAAGTCTATATCTCGATGATGAAGGCCAGCGCCTTTCGGCGCTGGCCTTCATTAAATTCAAAGCTGTCGTTATCGCCGCTCTGGCCACACTTTAAAGGGCGCTTGTATTATTCCATTATCCTTAAAAAGTTCTTGACATTCTTTTACATTTATCTTACCTAAAGCAATATTGTGTTTTTCCTCCTCCGCAAATTTATTTACCTGGGCAAATGGGTAAATGAGAGGAAAAAATATAAGTCTGCCCCGCGCCGCCATATGGCGGCGCGGGGCAGACTCCGCAGCCGGACTCTTTAATTTCTTTCATCTTCAGCGCGGTCGTCAAAGTAGTTTAATCATCAGGGAATAGCCAGTATTCCAATTTCCAAGAAAATTCTCCGCGCGGCACGGACGGACTCCCGGCACATCGCTGCGGGCATCCACTGTAAAGCGTTCCTGTCCCGAAACATCTCCCACCGGAATATACCGTTCTTCATGGGGCGCCAATGTGAAAGATACCTTTTTCTGATCCAACCGGATTTCCGGATTGCTGGTGTAAAGCTCAATGGTGCCGCTGACCTCAACGTCTTCCATATTCCGCAAGCCAAGAGTCAGGGGCTTTTCCTCCTTGTTATAGGGATAGGTCAGGCAGGTGAGAACTCTGGAAGGAGTCTCCTCCCTTTCCTCTCGAATCAACCCAATAGAATCAAAGCCTTCTCCCTCGTAACCATAAACAAAGGCCTTGGATTCCGGACGAACGGAAATCAATCCCCATTCCGCGTCCTCAAAATCCTTGGGGGAAGCTGTGAAATTCTTTGCGAATCTCCAGTCTCCCTTTCCCGGAGACCATGTGGCGCGGAAGTCATGGCGGGTGTCAAAAATTTCGCTCTTTTCACTGTCTGTCAGGGTAACCGGCTCCCCGCAGTCATAAATATGCTCCACGTTCGCGTCCCTTGGATCAAAATAATAGCGGAAAAGAGGTTTGGAGCAGAAAATATTCCGGGTTATTTCCGCGGAGGCGGTCAGCTGGACACCCGTCTCATATACCTTGGCTACTTTGGCCAGCTCGGGATATTTTTCAATATAGGGGCTTTTGGTGCAGTCCAGCACAATATCAGGATCGTTGGGCTTTTGGAAGGATTGACGGGCGTTATACAAATTCTTCCGCTGCTGCTCATAACAGGGCCACCAGAAAAATTCCGTATGAGACGCCCTGCTGTCCATCGCAACCGCCGGATAGCACTTGACAAATACATTATTTTTTACCACATAATCCATACCGCCGCCCAGCATAACCGCGCGACCCACCTCGTAGAAGAAATTATTTTCCATGATGGTGCCGGAAAGGACATCGTCATTATAAATTCCCATGGTTCCCATTCCTACTCCGCCCAAATGATGGATATAGTTGTGGCTGACATGGTTTCCACGGAATGTGATGTCCTGTCCCGCGTAAATCGCGCCGGCGTCTCCGGTTTCCATCACAACGCTGTATATCTCATTGTCCTCAATAATGATATCATTGCCGCCCCAGAGGATGGCATTATGGGGACAGTCGTGAATCAGGTTGTGACGGATGGAAATTCCCACGCCGTCCGCCTTGACCGCGGGCTGATAGCAGCGGCTCCAGCTGGCAACGCGGTAAATATGGTTATTGATTGCCGCGGAATCCGCATGCTCCAGCGTCATGCGATCGCCGCCGCGAAGCTTAATTCCGCCGTCGCCGCAGTCGTGGATGGTGGAATTTTTGACAATATTGCGCCTGCCCTCCTCCATGACCACGGCATAATTTCCGATATTGCGGAAGGAACAGCGGTCCACGACAAAATCATTGGTCTCAGCGCCTACCACCGCGTCCCCCCTGACGCATTCCAGCTGAAGCCCGCAAAGGGTGATATTTTCACAGCCCCGCATCTGAAAGATCGGCGTTTCCATCATAGAAATCAGAAGCTCGCTATCCTCCGACAAAGCCGGAGGATAAAAATACAACAGGTTATTTTTCCTGTCAATATAATAATCCCCCGGGGTGTTGACCTCTTCCAGAATATTCAGGAAATAGAACCTCTGACCCGGCTTATAACCCCGCACACGGTGATTGGGGATCGGTTCAAGGAGGATGGAACAATTTTCCTTATCCAAAGTCCTGACTCCTTCATAGGAATTGGCCCAGTCCCAGCACCAATAACCATGCACCCATAAATCGTCGTTTTCCGCCCATGCCCGCGGCCGGCTGTCATTGTAAAAAAAGGCGTGATCCGGATGCCCAATCTTTTCCTCACATTCATTCACCAGTTCCCTTTCATACCCTGTGACGTGGAGGAATTCTCCCTTCTTAGGATACTGGGAAACGGTCATGGGAACCCCGTCCAGGAAGATCTCCGCATGGGAAGGAACCAAATCCCCGCCATAGCCTCTGCGGGAAAAATGCCCTGTCTCCTTTACGCCGTTGGCGGAAAGATCACAGACAAGAACATGTTCCTCCATTCCCTTGTCCAGGCGGGGCAAAACAGCCTTATCGGAGATTTTTCTCCACCCGGACAGCCTTTTTCCGCCAATCAATCTTACCTTGCCTTCACCCTTGATACAGAGATTCTGATACTCCGGCCCAAGAACCACCGTCTTTTCCATAAAATAATCCCCGGCGGAAAGATGGATCTCCGCGGAAATTCCCCTGCATTCCTCCACCGCCTGAAGAAGCCCCTGGGCTCCATCCCGCGGAGTCAAAGAGATATGCAGAACATCCTTTACCATATTCTTTTCCAAATGATCTTCCCCCTTATCAATAAAATTAAAATAGATCCATGAAAACGCTTCATATTATATAGCACATAGCAGAAAAAAGAAAGAGGATTTTCTAAAATTTTAGTAAAATTAAATTTTTCTCTGCCTCAGGACGGTTTGAAAAAGAAGCTATCTTATCCAGTCTTTCACCGGAATTGTGCCGTACATCCCTTGCGATTTACAAATCGCCCTCCCCTCCTATAGGATGAAAAAACATGCGGGAATCTTATGAAATAATTTCCGGCTATAAAGATAAAAGGCGTGTGTCTAAAATTGGTGTCAGCACCCGTGCCGGGTCGGTTTCCATTGTCATCTTATATTCCGACAGAAAAAAATTTTTTTGTTCTTTCGACTCATAAAAAGGAGATACAGCTCAATTTTTCTTTTTCCGTCCAATTCCGATTCCATTGCAGTTTTCATAAAATACTGGTTTTTCTAAGGAGTCGCTAAGAGCGCCGATCTTTGTAAAAGGAGGATAGATGTCATTTTAATTTCTATTTGTATATAATTATTTATATTATACTTTTTGTTTTATATTTTTTCATTTTCCTTTCGTCAATACAGTCCCCTCGTTTTCTAATCCTTGACAGATGGGGTTATGATGGATTAGTATATTTTTATATCAGGAATATTCACATAGGATCTTATTTCTAAACGAGGCCGGCACAACAAGGTATCGTTCCGGCACACCAGGCTGCCTTTTAAATGGAAACTCCAGCTGGTTCTGTCCGCCGGTTTTTCCCGGCCTTCTCAGCCAAAAGGAAAGAGAGGAAGAACAGAATAATGAAGGTAAAATACAAGCAAAACAATAGCCGGATGTGCGTCATCTGTGGAATGGACAATCCTTATGGGCTCCAGGCCCCCTTTTATGTCATGGAGGATAACAGCGTTATGACCTCCTTTCATTACCGTCCGGAACATCAAAGCTATCCGGGACGGGTGCACGGCGGTCTTATCACCGCCATGCTGGATGAGCTGGGCTTTCGGGCTTATTGGGCCATTGAACCGGAAGTCCTCGCCGTTACTATGACCCTGGAAACCAAATACCGCAAGCCTGTTCCCTATGAGACTCCCCTAAAGGGCCGAGGGATTATTTTGTCTTCCTCCTCCCGCTTTGTACACAGCCGGGCGGAAATTACCGGCCTGGACGGTCAGGTGCTGGCCGAAGCCGATATCAAATACATCAAGTTGCCCACAAGCCAGATTACAGACGCTGATTACCATGAGGAAATGTGCTATGCTGTCCCGGATTCTGTCGCCGAACTGTAGAACAGTCCGATTTTTCATCTTATTTTTTGCCTTTTCCCCGCGGCAAGGCATCTCCTTATGAAAAAGACTGCCCATTTCCTTCTGGGCGCCAGTCCGGGGAGGCTGGAATTTTGATTTATATCTTCCCGTTATTTTCCGCGGCCCTCTCTTTTTAATTTCCCGATGCCGCATCATTCTGGTTCCACCGTCATGGATGGACATTGGAGGACATGCCTCCAGAGTTTGCCCGGAACGCCGCTCCTCCTCTGATATGGAAAATTTATCCCATAGTCAGGCCGCCTGATAGGGCGTTTCGTCCCGTTGGTTTGGTAATTGAACGCCGCAAACGCTTGAAGGATAAACTTCCTAAGCCCCAGCATATTTTCCGCATACAAGAAGGCATCCAGCAGCTTCACTCTGCCGGATGCCTTTCTTTTCCCTGTATGCTCAGGCGCGTCAGGGATAGTTTTCTTATTTTTCCTTCATAACCTTTTCCGCATAGCTGTTGTTGACAATCTGATCATGGGGCGCGTATTCCGAGAGTTCTCCCGCCTGGAGCATTACCTCCTGAAGAAGATCGAAGGATTCCTTCTCCAGGACTGGATCGGCGCACCAGGCGTCGATATCCTTATATCTTTGAATAACGGTAGCCAGCTGTTCTGTGTCGCTGTCCGGGAAAGAGGGCGCCACTACTTCGGCAATCTCTTCCGCACTGTGGGACGCCACCCATTCCTGTCCCCGATAGATAGCTCGGGTAAACCGTTCGATCAAATCGGAATGATTCTCCATATAACTCTTCTTTGCAAAATAGGCGGTATAGGGAATTTCACCGCTCTCCGCGCCAATAGAAGCCACAATATATCCCTTTCCCTCCTCTTCAATGGAGGTTGCCGTGGGTTCAAAAAGGGTCACGTAGTCCCCAGTACCGCTGGTAAAGGCGCCGGCCATCAGATCAAACTGGATGCTGTTATCCAGTGTGGTATCCTTTGCCGGATCAATGCCGTTTTTCCGAAGCACATATTCCAGCGTCATATAGGGGACGCCTCCCTTTCTTCCTGGAAGGATAGTCTTGCCTTTCACTTTATCCCAGGTAAAGCTGTCATCCTTCTCCCTCCCAACCAGGAAGGAACCATCTCTCTGGGTCACTTGGGCAAAGACCTGCATGTAATCCTCTTTCCCCTCGTTATATACATAGATAGCAGCCTCAGGTCCCGCGAACCCGATATCGATATTCCCAGACAGCACCGCCGCCATTACTTTATCCGCTCCTCCGCCGTTGGAAAGCTCAATTTCAATTCCTTCCTCTTCAAAGAATCCCAGATTGATCGCCGCATACTGGGGGGCGTAAAAAATAGAGTGGGTAACTTCACAAACCGTGATCTTATCCTTTCCCTCCTCTTTTTTGCAGCCAAACATCAGGGGAACCACCATCGCCACCCCCAAAAACAGGCAGATGGCTTTCTTCCAAAATTTCATTCCGTGAACGACTCCCTTCAAAAATAAAATTACCCCGGCAAATCTGCCGGTGGAAAGGCCTCCTTCTTTTGAAAGACGCCTTGCTGAAAAATTATAAAATATTTCCGGCGGCGTATCCGCCCTATTTATGCCCATACCAGCGCATCACCAGTTTTTGAAGCAGTACCACCGCCTCATACATAAGGGCGGCTACAACAGACAGGATGATAACACTCGCCATCACCAAATCCATTTTGAATACCTGGCCTCCATAGACAATCAGATATCCCAGCCCTGCCTTGGATACCAGAAATTCTCCGGCAATCACGCCCACTAGGGAAAGCCCGATATTAATTTTCATGGAGTTAAACAGGGTGGAAATATTATACGGAAAGACAATCTTCATAAAAATCTGCCCCTTGGTGGCGCCGAAGGTTGCAGCCATGCGGATAAATTCCTTGTCGGTATGACGGAACCCGTTAAGCATTTCAAGGACGGTAACAATCATGGAAATGGCCAAGGCCATAAAGATAATCGCCTTGGTTCCCGCTCCTACAATAATGATAATCACCGGCCCCAGGGCAATCTTTGGCAGACTGTTGAGCACCACCAGATAGGGCTCGCTGATTTTGGAAACAAAGCTGCTCCACCACAGGAGGATGGCAAGAATTGTCCCTAAAACCACTCCAATGGTAAAACCGATGAGGGTTTCCGTAACTGTGACCCCCACATGCATCATCAGATCATACTGGGCCATATTGGCGTAGGTATCTAAAATTCTGGAAGGCTGGCTGACAATAAAGCTGTCTACCCAGCCAAGGCTTGCGGAAATTTCCCACAGCCCGATAAAAAAAATTAAAATTCCGATCTGCCAAAAAAGAATGCTTCTTTTGGTCCTTTTCTTCTTTTTCAGATATTTTATCCGCTCCGGAGAAGCCTGCGGTTTATCCATTCATCCCCAGCTCCTTCCATATATGATCAAAATATTTTCCAAATTTGGGACTGTTGCGGCAGGTAAGAGGCGTCCGGTTCTCCATTTCAAAATCAATGTCTATCATTTCTTTGATTTCGGCCGGCCGGGCGCTGAGCACCATAATCCTATCCCCCATGCTGATGCTTTCAGGGATATCATGCGTCACCATAATAGTCGTGACCTTTTCTTTCTTTAAAATGCTGTAAACGTCTTCCGTTACTTCCAGCCTTGTCTGATAATCCAGAGCGGAAAACGCCTCATCCAACAGAAGAATATCGGGATTGATAGCCAGGGTCCGGATGAGCGCGGCTCTCTGCCTCATGCCCCCCGACAGCTGAGATGGGTATTTATCCTTAAATTCGTACAGACCGTATGATTTCATCAGTTTCGCCACCCTGTCAAGGTTTTCCGGCGTTTTCATCTTCCTGATTTCCAAACCAAAAATAATATTTTGATAAATGCTTCGCCAGTCGAGTAGGTTATCCTTCTGCAGCATATATCCAATATGGTTGGATATTCCCTCTACCTTTTCCCCATTCACAAGAATTGTGCCCGCTGTCGGTTTGAGCAATCCCGCAATGATGGAAAGAAGGGTGGACTTTCCGCATCCACTGGGGCCCACAATACTGATAAACTCTCCCTTTTCTACGGAAAAGCTGATATTTTTAATCGCTTTGATCTCCCCATTTTCCGCCTGGTATTTTTCTTCTATATCCTGTACTCTCAGTACCTCCATCGTATCACCTCATTATTTCAAAGCCCTAAAACCGGCTGCATCCTTATTTATGCTTTTGTTCATTCCTTTTTCAGTTTATGAATCGCGGAGCAGATTGGTGCAAACCTTCTTTTGCCAAGGGCTCCTCTTCCCTTTCAGAAAACCCGCGCTACACACCCGCACATACCATCTCAAGAGAAAAAAGCACGTTTTCTGTATCACGCAACCGATAAAAGAGAGGGTAAAATTATACATAAAAAATAACCCCCCTGTATCAACGATGTGTTTAAAATCGTTGATACAGGGGGGGGTTGTCCATAAGCGCGGCAGGCATCGGCTTTTGCCACCGAAGCCCCGCAAAAAATAAGCCGCGCCAAACAAGGAATTATCCCTTTGCCTGCAAAACGCCTTTGATTACGGAGAAATTGTAATCTAAATCATTACAACCGTCGAGAATAAGTAAATCGCAGGTAAGCAATTTCTGCCATTCGTCGTGTTTCACCCTGCTTCTCATTTCCATGCCGCCATTGTCGTATGCTTTCGCCCATTGGATAAAATCCAGATGCGCCTGGTACATATCACCGCCGGCTTCTATACGGCTTCCAAAGGCCTCCCTTTCTCTTTTTTTCAATCGGGAGATACGTATCGCCGTATCTGTTTCCATCCTGACGGCCAAAGTGAACAGGGGAATCAATTCATCTCCCCAATCCACAAGGGAGCCTGAAATTACAGCATTATCTGAGTTTGCAATGTCCCTTTTCATAAGCTTGATCCGCTCGTTTCTTGGTCGCTTTTTGATGTACTTTGGATCGGTTGGCAGCCAAAAATAATCGTCAGTATCCATAAACCGATATCCCAGTTCATCACATATTTTTCTGCCTAAAGTTGACGTCCCGGAACCGGACGCGCCAAAAATATGAATGACATTCTTCATTCCTCATTCCACATCCCTCCGCTGATAAGCGATGATGAGCGCATGATAACTGTAATTGCCTGAATGGAAGCAGTTACCTTATAAAGCAATTTTACAAAGCCGTCTTAATCTTTACAAATAGTATTATTTATTATTATTTTTCTAAAAGTAATTTTCTCCCGCTCCAAGACTTTTTCCATCAATATCCCAGGGGAAGCTTTTTGATCTCCCTCATAAAATGCTCCGCGAGAACAGGCTGCCCTTCCTTGTTGGGATGCAGCTCGTCGGGAAGATAACAGGCTTCTTTCTCGCCGAACAGGGAAAGCCCGTCAATATAGTAAAGATTTTCATCGCCGTTGGAACGGTAAGTCTCCACCAGCTGGGATAAAATCTCCCGCATCTGCGTCAAATTCATCCGCAGGGTCCCTTCCGCGTCTTTGTGCTCCCGGGGAAGGCTGACGATAGGGGAAATGATCACAATGGGCGTTATGGGATGGGACCGGCGGATGGTTTCAATCAAGCCAATGGTACTGGGTCCAAAGCTCCGGGCGCTGTAGTGCCCTACATCCACATTAATCCCCAGAGCCATTGTATACAGATCGGCCGGCAGCCCTTCCATTACCCTGCCCATCATGGGCTCCAATACGCAATTGCCGTTCATTCCCAGATTGGTCAAGTGCAGCCCCAGCTCTCTGGAAGCACGCACGCTCCAAATTTCCGAAGGGCTTCCTCCAGCGCAGGACTGGCTGATGGAACTGCCGTAATGCACCCAGCGTCTGCGGGTATCCCGGTATTTCCTGACAAAAGCTCCTTCGGGAATGAAAATTCCTTTCACCCAGGACGGGCTTCTCTGATCGATCCAAAGCTCTATTCTCTTTTCCCCGGACTCCAACCCCTCAAACATCAGGCTGTCTTTTTCTGCCTCCAACACTTTGGTTTGAGCAAATTCCCCATTGATCCATAGATCAATCAGCCTTTCCTCTTCAGAGGGAATGAGCTCGATTCCAACGGCGTCCCCGTCCGTTTCCAAGGCGATACGGCAGCCGGCCCAGTTCTGGCCGACAGGCTCCGATAAATAGGGAAAGGCGTATTTTTTGTCCGCCCATATTTTCCACGGGGAGACAGCCCCCTCCTTTTCCTCCAAAGAGACAGCTCCCTCTATGGAAAAAACGCCCTGTGCATATGGATACTTTTTCATCATCATGATTCTTCCTCCTCTTTCAGCGTGACGATTCCCTTATCCAGAATAAGCGCCGGATGATAGGAAAGCTTGGCCTTTCTCAATCCCTCCAGCCCCATATCATCCTCCCGGTTGATGTAAAGATATTCCCCGCAGTTGCGTTCGGCAAACATCTGATTGATGACAGTATAGGCACCTTCAATATCATAAAAGGCCTTCTCCACCATAACGTCAAAGGTTGTTTCATTGACTGCCTGTCCAAAGGAAAAGGCAGCAACGCGTCCATCCACCCGCAGAAGGCCGCCCTTTAAATCCAGCTGGGTATAATTGAGAAGCACATCCCGGATATTTCCGCTTTCCTCCAGAAGCTGCGGATCATTGACATAATCATTTTCCTCGCACCAAAGGCGGTGCATGTCCACCACCTCCGGAATGTTGCTTTCCGTCATATCCTCATAGGACGCCTGATACATGGAGTGAAACTTGTGGATATGGTTTCTCTTGTTGTGTAGCTTCTTTCCCTCCAGGGAGATCAGGCTTTTTGACAGATAGAGATAATCGCTGTGATCCCGGTCTGGCTGAAAAGGAAACCGGCCTGGCATGGCCTCCTCCATCTGCCTGCGCATCAGGGGAGTCACCGCCGCCATTCGGAAGGGAATCCCCTTCGCCCGGGCATAGGAGATCATCTCCTCCAATACTGGGCGCAGTTCACCTTCTCCCACAGGCATCATAAAGGTATTATCAAAAATAGATAAAATGCAGTAATCCCGAAAAAGGGCAAATTTGCTTTGAAGGGTAAGCCTCCACATGTAAAGGTTGGCAAAGCTGTAATCACAAATATGATAGGGATTCTTTTTTAGATAGGGAGTCAACAGTTCTTTATGCTTTAACTCCACTGGATGAAATTCCAGCATAAATACCTCCTCATATATTCTTTTTCTCTTCTATTTTAAAAAAAGAAGGGGCACAATTTATTCTAAAATAGAATAAATTGTGCCCTTCTTCCCATTTATTTTACTATAATCCAAAAATTAAGCCTTTCTGCCCCTATAAGGCAGGTGGAAAATTCCATGTCATCTAAATCCGGGGCAACATCCAATACCGCGGGAAATTCCTCCATGCTTCCCCGCGCATGTGGGCCATCCCATCTGCCGCGTGGTTCAAGACACAAAAAAGACGCCTGCCATTAAAAGCAGACGTCTTTCCAAAATTAAATTCCGGCAATTTCTTTCACAATCCGGTTCATCTCATCCCACTTTTCCTCCATATCAGCAACCAGCTTGAACTGGGTGCGGCAGCGGTCGAGATTGTGGCCGGGACGGTGAGTGCGAAAATAAACATCCCCCTGAAGATAGTCCGTTAAAAAGCGCATACCACATTCCAATGTCATCATTTTCGCCCCTACTGGAAGGGTTTCCACCTCACGCTTTGTCAGGCTGCCCTTGCAGCCCTCCAAATATCCCTTGGTATAGACCTCGAACAGGTGGAGATCCATGGAAACCTTGGACAAATCCTGCTCATCCTCGCTGGCCGTGCTGGCGCCAAAGCGGATGGAATCGCCATAATCGTTGGCCGCCAGACCGGGCATCACCGTGTCGAGATCGATGACGCAGATTGCCTTGCCTGTGTCCTTATCCAGCATTACATTATTCAGCTTGGTATCATTGTGGGTGACCCGCAGGGGAAGCTCTCCCTTATGGAGCAGATCCATCAGCTCATGGGTGAAAGCCTCCCGCTCCATGACAAAAGAAATTTCTTTCCGCACGTCTTTGGCCCGTCCGCAAACATCTTCCTTTACCGCTTTGATAAAATTACTGTAGCGGTCGGGAGTGTCGTGGAACTTCTGAATGGTTTCGTGGAGGGTGGCCGCCGGATACTCCGACAAAAGGGATTGAAAGCTCCCAAAACCGACCCCGCTTTCATAAAACTGCTCCGGCGTTTCAGCCCTGTCGAGGCTGATAGAATTTTCAATAAAGACATAGCCTCTCCAATAGCAGCTGTTGACATCCCTGTAAAAAGGCTTTCCGTCCTTTGTGCGGATCAGGCTCATGGCTTCCCGCGCCGGATCCCCATGGCGTTCCCTGACCTTCTGTTGAAGAAAGCTGGTCACACCCTCGATATTTTCCATAAGCGCGGCGGGATCAGTGAATATTTCGTGGTTAATCCGCTGCAGAATATAATTCCTGACCGATCCGTCCCGCTGGCGGAACTTCACCAAAAAAGTATCGTTGATGTGCCCGTTCCCATACCGGCTGTGCTCCAGATACTCCCCTTCAAAGGCGATTTCCCCAACCGCGTCCAAAAGCCTTTCACATTTTTTCTCCGCGTTCAATATTCCCGTCCCCTTCCAAAATCGGCTTTCTAAAAACTTCTATTTCCAAAGTTTATCAGGGTAAATTCCGTCATCCTTCATTTTCTGAATGGCGTCCATCACCATCTGTTTGTCTTCCTTATAGGTGACCCCATACCAGCGGTCGGAGGTTTTCAGCACTTTGGCCGTCGCCTTTCCCTCCTGAATAAGCTCATCCACAACAAAGGGAAGGAAATATTCCGCCTTCATGGGATTTTTCTTTGCTTCGGTATCCAAAAATTCCATAAATCTCTTTTTAAGCTCCTGGAGAATGCTTGGGGTAAAGCCCCACATATTCATGGAAACGGTGCTGCCTTCTGGAATGGTCACCCAGGTTTTTCCATCGTCTTCCGTATACTGGGTTTCCACTCCCCGTTTTTCAATGTGGGTGCGTTCATGGATTCCCGCCAGCATGCCCTTTTCATCACAGGTGCAGACGCCCCGGGCCACATGTCCGTTTTCTGTGAGGGTATTTTCGAGGATATAGCCCACCATGGCATAGCGGTATTTTTCATCATCCCGCGCCTGGGAAAGATAGTCATAAATTTTCTGGAAAGCATGAACCCCATAATAGTCGTCCGCGTTGATCACCGCAAAGGGCTCCTTTACGGTATCCATACAGCTGAGAATGGCATGGCCTGTTCCCCAGGGCTTGACCCTGCCTTCAGGCACCGAATACCCCTCCGGAAGATTATCCAGCTGCTGATAGACATACTCCACATCCATATACCGCGCGATATGATTTCCTACCATTTCCTTAAAATCTTTTTCGATTTCATGCTTGATAATAAAAACAACCTTCTTAAATCCGGCGCGTTTAGCGTCGAAAATGGAAAAATCTATAATGACATGATTCTGCCTGTCAACGGGATCCATCTGCTTGAGCCCGCCGTAACGGCTGCCCATTCCCGCCGCCATAATCACCAGTACCGGCTCTCTTTTCATAACAATCTCCTCCTTTTATTACTCTTATGATATCCCATTCCCAACATGAATACAACGAAAAATCTTCCGTCACTTTTTCATTTTTATCCACACTTTTTGTATTATCATCCAAAGAAAGGGGAAAAATCCGCGTACAATTTTTGTCCGTCTCTCAATGACGGAAACTCTTTTGAACCGATAGTACACCGGCTTGATTTTTGCCTGACTCTGTGTTATTGTCAGGTCAGCGGACAGCCCATTGAATAAAGCAACGAAAGATTTTCCGGCGTTCCTGTAACTTTCACTGAAAAAACGCAACTAAAAAGATAAGGGAGAATAAGGGAGAGAAAAGGAGGGGCGGCGTGGAAAATTTTGAACAGTTGTTTGAGCAATATTACAAAGACGTATACCGGTTTCTGCTCCGGCTGTGCGGTTTTCAGGAATCCTTAGCAGAGGAATATACCCAGGAAACTTTTTTCTGCGCTTACCTTTCCTTTCCCGATTTCCGGGGCGGCTGTCAGCTGAAAACC
Source organism: Clostridiales bacterium (assembly GCA_019419895.1). Taxonomy (GTDB): domain Bacteria; phylum Bacillota; class Clostridia; order Oscillospirales; family Acutalibacteraceae; genus JAHZIE01. The sequence goes on from JAHZIE010000005.1 coordinate 36,209, forward strand.
TGGCTCATCCAAATCGCCAAAAACCGTTTTTATCTGGGATTGAGGAAAAAGAAAGGACGCACTGTTTCCATAAACGATCTTTTTCCTGAACCCCACGCGACGGAGGATATGGAGGAACGGCTGGATGAAAGGCTGCTGCTGGAACACTCCAGAGGAATTATAGATTCTCTTCCTGTACCTATGCGGGACGTCATGCTTTACCGGATATTTTCCGATCTTTCCTACAGACAGATCGCCTGCCTTCTTGGAATCTCAGAAAACTCCGCAAAGGTTCTTTTTTTCCGAGGGAAAAAGATTCTGCGCGCGAAATTAAAGGAGGAATACGGATATGAAATATGACTGTGAGCTGATTCAGGATATCGCCTCCCTTTATCGGGACAAAGCGCTGAGCGGTAAGAGTGAAGAAATTGTAGAGGAACATCTGTCAGAGTGTGAAAACTGTAAAAATTATTACTCCCATCTCTATGACAAAGAGGAACCACTTCTCCTTGTAAATGAAAAAAATCAGGAAGAGGATACGCGAAACGCCGCCCGGCTGGCAAAAAGGCTGCGCTTTTACCGGACGCTTCAGATTGGTATGTTCCTGTTAACCGGACTTACCCTTCTTACAATGCTGGTTCCATGGTTTGGATATCAAGGCGTCACAGAAATTTCAGGCCTATGCGTCCTTCGTCATCCCCTGGCATGGGCGGGACTGCTCCTCTTCATGCTTGCCATCTGGTATCCCTTCAAAAAATCATCCTATCGTTTTGCCTGGGGCGATTTGGGCTGGATCATGCTTTCTTCCATGCAGCTTCTTGAATTTTTAACCATCCCCGCGGGTTATACCACGGGTATCTATCTTGGCCCCTTCCATTTTGACATTCCAAATTTTTCTTCCATCAGCCTGGCTTCCAGCCTTTCTTTTACATTACCCGGCTTCTATTTAGGAATGGGTGCTTTCATTATTACAGCCGTCCTGTTTTTTTTCTTCGTCTGGGAAACCCGCCCGGAAACCATGGCGGTATAAAAGCGCCCTTTTCACAAATTGATTGCTCCCAATTCTCGGGACTTTATCTTCTCTCCCTCTCTCCCCCTCAAAGACCGGAGCCATACCGCCATATGTCCAATCAAACGGCGGTGACTCGGACAATCACCCGACGCTTTCTATCCGCCCAATTTTTGTCTGCTCCCTGTTTCCGAAATTTTATCCTGTTTTTACGGATATCCCCGCGGTTCTCTATCCCATAGAAACGGCTGGTTCATGTTTAGTTATCAAGACGCTGAACAATTCTACTTTTCCGTACGCCCCGCCGCCTGTAAATGAGACGCTTCGGACATCAACCGTCTGAGGTACTTCCCACATCCGCCTGATTCCGTAAGCTTTTGAAAAATTTCCCGATAAAGCCTTTCCCGCCTTTTCTACAGCAGAACCAGGGAAAATAGTTCAGTTGAATGAACAGGGCCCGCCGCGAGATTTGCGGCGGGTCCTGTTTGCGTTTTAATTCCGGCCGCGCGTCACTGCCGCGGCCTCCTCCAAATCAGATTTTTTCACAAAAATCCGGTATTCCTTCCTTATGTCCATACCGGCGGTATTCAGGGCTGCGGGGCTCCCACCGAGGATGACATTCCCGCCCATCCGTTCTCCCGGGCTGTTCACCCGGTACCGATAGGGAATTCCCTTCTCTTTCAATAATCCTCTGACCCGCCCGAACTCTTCCTGGGAAAATCCAATATAAATTTCCTTCCAGAACAGCAAACCTATCCCTCCTATCACAAAACGTGATATCACCTGTTTTATGAATCTGACGCTTTCCTTATATTATAGTTTATTTTTCTTATAAGTCAACAAGTGTTCTGACAATAGACATGCTCTGAAGCTGTACTCCCATTAAGGATGAATTTATATCAGATTATCTCCCGTCCTACCTTTCGACAGCATTTTTTCGATAGAGTTCGGCAGGTAAGACATCCCTTTGCGTATCCCCTTGTACTGTCAGGATTTCTCTTTTCAGTTCCTTCCAAAAGGAGGGCGTTTGTCTGTAATAACAAACAAGGAAGGGACTTTTTTCAGTCCCTTCCTTGCTATTATTAACCCTCAAAAGCAAACAAATAGTAATTAGAGATTCAGCTCCTTGGCGCGTTTCGCCAAAAGAGCGTTGATCTTTTCATGGGGATCGATGATGGTGCTGACGGAAACATCATGGTTCAACGCGGCTATAAAATACGCGATATATTTGGAGACATCCACCTCAAAGAACCATTCGCGCTGCCTGAGCGCGTCCGAACGATAGGTCAAGTTGCTTCCCAGCACCCCGGCAATCACACCATCTTTATAAGCCTTGTCAAAGGCATCCAGGCCGTTGGTAAAAATCCCATAGGTAGCGTAAGCGAAGATACGCGCCGCCTTCTGCTTTTTCAGCTCATAAGCGATATCCAGCATAGATTCGCCGGAAGAAATGATATCGTCGGCAATAAAGACATCCTTCCCTTCCGGGGAGGTTCCCAGATACTCATGGGCGACAATGGGATTGCGGCCATTCACCACTCTGGAATAATCGCGACGCTTATAGAACAGGCCCATGTCCACCCCCAGCACGGAGGCGTAGTACATATTGCGGTTCATAGCTCCCTCGTCGGGGCTCACAATCATAAAATGCCGCTTGTCCACCATCAAATCAGGGACATGGCGGAACAGGCATTTGAGAACCTGATAAGTAGGCATGACATTGTCAAAGCCCATAAGAGGGACGGCATTCTGAACCCTCGGATCATGGGCGTCAAAGGTAATGACATTGGACACGCCCATATTTTGAAGCTCCTGAAGGGCAAACGCGCAATCCAGGGATTCGCGGTAATTGCGGCGGTGCTGACGTCCGCCGTAAAGAATAGGCATAATCACAGTAAGTCGGTGAGCCTTGCCGCTGGCCGCCTGGATCAAGCGTTTCAAATCCTGAAAATGATCGTCAGGCGACATACAGTTCTGCTGGCCAAACATATTGTATTTACAGTTATAGTTGCCGACATCCACCAGGAAAAACAAATCGTCGCCGCGGATAGTAGACTTGATGAGCCCCTTGCCGTCGCCGGAAGAAAAACGCGGGCATTCGCTGTCCACGATAAAGGTATCGATGTCCATCCCGTTCGCCTTCGCCCAATCGGTCAAATGGGCGTCGATTTTCTCGCCAAGCTCTTTGGCTCCCTCTGTCACAACCAAACCTAACGGGGCCACCCTGTCCTCCAGGCTGAAAACATTTTGCGAATCGATCTGTTCCGCCATATTTCTGCAACTCCTTTTTCATCAGTATTTTATTGCTGTTATCCGGACAATAAATTACTAATTTATTATATCACAGGGAACCTTTTTCGACAAGAAAGGAAACGTTTTCTTCCCGGTATTCCGCCATTTTTTCCGTTCGCGACACAAAACCTATTTTTGGGCGTTAATTTTTTATTCATTTTTACTTTAAGCGTCTCCCGCCTATTTTCTTCTCTTCAACACAGGATCTCCCCCTAGATATTCCCCTCTCCCAAAGCAGGTATTTCTTTTACTCCCTCCAAGGAGGCGTAAAAGTCCGGATACAGCCTTTTGACATTCATCTGTTTGCCCACCGTCATGACATAACCAAATTTCACCCTGGAAGGACTCAAACCAAAAACATGAACAAATATCTCTATCAGCTCGGGAAAAGTCGTACTCCTTTTATAATTGCACGATATATTTACAACCGGGGAAACAATACCCTGCGCCTCCATTTCATCATAATCCCCAGCCAAGAGCTTTTAAAAACGCCACCCTGGCTTCCTCCATAAAGCGGATATAATTGGAATGGTGGGTAACTCCCATTTTATCAGTTTCATAATACTGTACCTGATGCTGACAAGCTTTCATAACATTCCCTGCTTCCAAACTGATATTATATCTCTATCATACCTTCATTTGTTCTTTTGTGCAACCATAGAAGTATAAAGCTCCATGCTTTTTGACGAAAACTCAGGATTTTTGTATAATAGAAAACAACAGGATTTTTCATCATATTTTATTATCGCAGGAGAATTGCCATGTCAAATGATTTCCCCCTCCATTCCCGTTATCAGCAGCAGTTTGCCAAAGCGGGAGGGCCCTTGCTCGGCTGGTATGACGCCAACGCCCGGATCCTTCCCTGGCGTGAAACGCCCCTTCCCTATTATGTGTGGATTTCTGAAATCATGCTGCAGCAGACGAGGGTTGAAGCGGTCAAGCCCTATTTTGATCGCTTTATCACAGCTCTCCCTGATATTCCCAGCCTGTCCCGCGCCCCGGAAGAGCTTCTTTTGAAGCTATGGGAGGGGCTGGGGTATTACAACAGGGTCCGCAACCTCAACAAGGCGGCCCAAATTGTCGTAAAGGAATACAATTCCCAGCTTCCTCCTTCTTTTGAAAAGCTTCTTCAGCTTCCAGGTATCGGAAGATATACGGCGGGGGCTGTCGCCTCTATTGCCTATGGACTCCCTGTTCCAGCGGTGGACGGCAATGTCCTCCGCGTTGTCTGCCGCTGCCTGGAAATCGAGGAGGATATCGCCAAAGAGAGTACCAAGCGGGCCATGGAATCCCTTCTCCTCTCCCTGATTCCCCAGGAACGCCCCGGCGCGTATAATCAGGCCCTGATGGAGCTGGGCGCGACCGTCTGCCTGCCCAACGGCGCTCCAAAATGTCTGATATGCCCTCTGCGGGAGCTCTGTCTGGCCAACCGTTCCGGCCTTCAAAACGCTTATCCCGTCAAATCCCCGAAAAAAGCCCGCGTCTGGGAAGAAAAAACCCTTTTTCTCCTCTTCTGCGGCAAAAATATCGCTTTATGCCGGCGGCCCAAAACAGGGCTCCTGGCAGGCATGTGGGAATTTCCGGGCGTTCCGGGTTTTCTGTCCGAGGCGGAGGCTTCTGATTATCTTTCTTCCCTCTCCCTTCACTTCTCCCCTCTTCACGAGCTGCCTCCTTCGGTTCACATTTTTACTCACAAGGAATGGCATATGAAGGCCTATGCCGCGGTTTTAAAAGAGAATTTCCCCATTCCCGGCTGGGAATGGCACCCTCTCAACACGGTGCTCCGGGAGCTCGCCCTCCCATCCGCTTTTCGCACCTATAAAGCGTTAATGACAGAGCTGTGCAGGGAACTGGAAAAGGAACCACAGGGCTGAATGTAAAAAGGCTGCCCTTGAGAATATCCAGCGGCCTTCTCTGTTTTCCCCATAAGGCAATATGACTCTCCTTATGTAACAAAGCGGTATTTTCCCTCCAAATACAAATATAAAAGGGCCTCAGGCAGTTACACCACGCCTGCGGCCTTAATTTATAACGATATTCCTTTCTGCTAAAAATAAAGCCCTGATTTCACGCGGGTTTTACATTTTTTCAAAGCGCTTTCCAAGAGCCGCTTTTTGCCGCGCGGCAGAACCAATACCATCTTATCCAATTCTTTCGGGGTCTAGTTTCCAAAGGCCAGTATGGAACAGCGGCCGCAATCACCTGATCATCCATCTTCTTACAACTGTCAAGCGTCTTCTCTGAGAAGAACCCCATTCTTTCTCAAAGTCTTTTGAAGGCGGACGATATCCAGGGAAGAAAGGTCCTGTCCCAAGGCCGCTGCGGTACCGGCGGCTTCCCCGCTGACGGCGCAGACCGGAATTACCCTGGTGATGTCCCACATGGCGTCTGTGACAGAAATACACCTCCCGGCTGATAGGAGATTTTTTATCTCCGGGCAATAAAGGGTCCGGAAGGGCAGTTCGTAAACAGGACCGTTTTTGCGCCAGTCTCCAAACAGGCCCACACTGTCCTCAAAATGGGAGTGCATTTCGGTGTCGTCCATTTCATAAGCGCCGCGCATCCGCCGGGTCATTCGTATCTGGGGAATCCCGGGAATATTGACCGGGATGAAATCCTCCTCCTTCTGCCGGTGTTTCAAAATATCCTTGAGCAGCTCCCTATGGGACAAAACCACCATCTCTGTGAGTTCCTCCCCATCCAGACCGGTAAATCTTTTATCTACCAGCGGCCTGCTCTCTTTTCCCGTTTTATATTTTTCGGGGATGTCCGCCGCTCCCAGCCCGGTCAGCTTCACGGCCCCTTTGTTATAGTAATAATACCAGCTGGCCAAAACATTTTTCTGGGCAAATATCTCTGTCGGCGCGCCGGACAGCCAGCAGATGTCCGCATCTCCGGTACAGTCAACTACCGAGCCGGCTTCAATCGCGCTTCTCCCCCCTTTGTTCTCAATGATCAAAGCGTCAATCCGTTCCCCCTTCCGATGGACGCCGCACACCGAAGTACCGTACAACAATCGTACTCCCGCTTCCAACAAAAGCCGCTCCGCCTCTATGGCGAAAAGGTGTGGATTATACTGCACCTGGAATCTATGCTTCTTTTTCTCCTCCAAATCGCCGTTTTCCAGCCATGCCTTTGGATATGCCTCCCCTCCGCCATGACAAATAGAAAGGCGCAAAAGCTCCTCCCCAATGCCATAAATCACCTGTTTGCCGCGTCCGTCGCACAAAGGGAGATAAATGGTAATCAGCCCCAGGGTTGCAAGTCCGCCAAGAACCCATTCCTTTTCTATCAGAACCACTTTGGCGCCGGCACGCGCCGCCGCCAAAGCCGCGGCTATACCAGCAATTCCTCCACCGGCGACCGCAACATCACAGGAAAGCCTGACTGGAATGGAACGCCGCGGCTCCAAAATTTCCCGCATAAATATTCTCCCTCACTTTCTGTTTTTCTTCCACTATCCTGATATTTTTCAGTATACACAATAAAAAAGGTTTGTCAATCGCTTTTATTTTATACTGTTTCACAAAAACAGTCATATGCTTCTTCCAGATAAACGGCCACAGGGAATTTATCCCGTTCCTCCTTAAATGAATGAAATAATTTACCATTCCCCGTGGCCTTTTTTATAAGCAATGAAAAACAACCAGGAAAATAGTTCGGTTCCATTCCGGCATTGCCCGATTTTTCCTAACAGGGAGTTTTTTAAGGTGATTCCGCGAAAGCCATAAAGGGAGAATACAATCATTGGAGCAGCTTATCCATGTTTCTTTATATTTCTCCACCGGCTGACAAGTGAAATTTTCAGAAGGAACGTCATTTCCATGACCATAGAGCTGTTATCTTGTGAAAGAAAATCTATTTTTACTTCTTAAAAACAGTCCCTTCCGAGCTCTCCGTGACTTTATCAAAAAAGCCAACGCAAAGGCGCATACCCTTGGTTGGCTGAGACATCTAAACAGGCAGCGGTTCCTTTTTTCCCTGAATCGGCCGTTATTTTCACACCATTCCCAGCAGGCGGGCGGTATTTGCCACCACAAAACAGACAGCAAGCCCGGCGGCTGTGGGAATAAACATGGACAGGAGGGTCCATTTCCAGCTTCTGGTTTCCTTCCGGATTGTCAGACAGGTTGTGGAACAGGGCCAATGCATCAGGGAAAAAATGACTGTGCAAAACGCGGTGACCCAAGTCCATCCGTTTTCCAGCAGGATCTGGTGCAGGGCCGTCAGATTCTCCATTTCCACAAGGGTTCCCTGGCTCAGATATGCCATAAGGATGATGGGAAGCACAATTTCATTTGCGGGGAAACCGAGAATAAACGCCAACAGGATGACACCGTCAAGCCCGAACAGTCTGGCAAAGGGATCCAAGGTCTGGGAGCAGTGGGACAGGATGGTCGCGTCTCCCACTGTGACATTAGCCATGATCCAAATCAACAGACCCGCCGGCGCCGCAACAGCGGCAGCGCGTCCAAGAACAAAAAGGGTTCTGTCAAAAATAGAACGGACGATCACCTTTCCTATCTGAGGGCGCCGGTAGGGGGGGAGCTCCAGGGTGAAGGAGGAGGGAACCCCCTTTAGCAGGGTTTTGGAAAGAATTCCCGAGACAAAGAAGGTCATAAAAATCCCCAGAACAATCACCGCGGACAAAAACAGGGCGGAGGTAAGGGAGGACAGAACAGGCGAAAGACTAAAGCCCACAAAAAACATGGAAATAATCGTGATAATTGTCGGAAAACGGCCGTTACAGGGAACAAAGCTGTTGGTCATCGTCGCAATCAGCCGTTCCCTTGGAGAGTCGATGATCCGGCATCCTACCACACCCGCCGCGTTGCATCCAAACCCCATACAGGTCGTTAGTGCCTGTTTGCCGCAGGTTCCAGCCTTTTTAAAATACCGATCCAGATTAAAGGCTACCCGGGGAAGATATCCCAAATCCTCAAGAAGGGTGAACAGGGGGAAAAAAATAGCCATTGGCGGCAGCATGACGGAAACCACCCATGCAAGCACCCTGTAGATTCCCGACACCACACAGTCGTGCAGCCACAAAGGGGTGCCAAGCCATAATAAAAATTCACTGAACCTGTCGCCGATCCAAAAAAGTCCTTGGGACAGCAAACGGGAGGGATAATTCGCCCCTGTGATGGTAATCCAGAAAATCAGGATGAGAAGAAGCAGCATAATCGGAATTCCCGTACCCTTGCTGGTAAGAATTTTATCAATTTTCCGATCCCGGTCCTGTGCTTTTCTGACATCCGTCCTCACTGCCTCCTGGCAGATATCCTCCGCTGTAAGTATTAGGCTGGAGACGATTTTATCCTGCAGTTTTTCCCTGGGGATCCCCCTCAGTTCCAAATGTTCCCAGGCTTGGGCAAGTTTTTCCGCCACTTTCGGATCCTCAGAAATAGGGAATCCCAGATAATCAGCGATTTCCTTCTGGAGGGGGATATCCGTGTCCAAAAGCTTCAGGGAAATCCATCGGGGATCCAGTTCTCCTTTTTTTCTCTCTCCACTCTCCCCGCCAGAATCTTTCTGGTATTTTTTCATACTTTCCCTCACCGGGGGAATCACCATGTCAAGGGCCTGCTCTATCGGCAAAAGGTATTTCAGCCGGTTTCTGGCCTTTCCTTCCTCTTCAATAGCGGAAAGCATCCGATCCAGCTCTTCCATCAGCTCATCCAGCCCTTTGCCCTCCCGCGCGCTGGCCCCTATGACTGGAACTCCCAGCCTGGAGGACAGAACGTTCAGATCAATTTCAATATGCTTTTTTTCCGCCTCATCCATCAAATTAACGCAGACAATCACCCGCCGCGTTATTTCCATGGTCTGAAGCACCAGGTTTAAATTCCGTTCCAGGCAAGTGGCGTCGCATACCACCACAACCGCATCCGGCCGCCCAAAACAGATGAAATCTCTCGCGACCTCCTCCTCCGCAGAATGGGCAAGGAGGGAATAGGTGCCGGGAATATCTACAAAAATATAATTTTTTCCCTGATAAGAGCAGATTCCCTGCGCGTTGGAGACAGTTTTTCCCGGCCAGTTTCCCGTATGCTGGTTCATGCCTGTCAGGGCGTTAAAAACGGTGCTTTTCCCTACATTGGGATTTCCAGCCAGGGCAATCACCCTATCTCCAGTTTTTTTTTGCAACAGGGAAAGGGGTTCTTCCATACTGTTTTTGCCTGTCGAGGCAACGGTTAATCCCATAAAATCATTCCTCCGTCAGTTCTCAAGCTCAAATTGTCTCCGGCGGCGCATCCAGCCCGCTCACCATAATCTGGGAGGAATCCTCCGAACGGATTGCGATAACCGCGCCCCGGATAAAATAGGCCACCGGATCTCCCGCCGGACTTTTTTGAAGGCATTCCACCCGGGTTCCCTCTACAAGTCCAATATCCATTAAACGCCGTCTCATTGTTCCATGGGACAGCAGACCTGTAACAATTGCCTGTCTGCCCTCGGGAAGCCTGTTGAGGGGAAATTGCATCATATTCATAAAAGGACTCTCCTTTTCATATCTATCAAGTAAAACGTATCGTTTCATTTGGATTGGGGCAAGAAAGTTTCCCTCTACCAACATATGCGGCATCCCCTGTTTGGTGATCCTGTTTTTCAGAGAGGAGGATAAAAATGGAAAACGCGCCTGATGAATTTCATACCCCTTCCGGCTATAAAGCCCAAAACCAGGAAAAGCTCACCGAATCCATGGAGGATTATCTGGAAATGATCTGCCGTTTTTCCCAATCCAGAGGCTACGTCCGCGTCCATGAGCTGGCGGAACGCCTTCATGTTTCCCCCTCTTCCGCCTCCAAAATGGCCGCAAATCTCAAGGAGGCCGGGCTGGTGGATTTCAAAAAATACGGGCTGATCCAGCCGTCGCCGTCGGGGAAAAAAATCGGCGCCTACCTTCTCTACCGTCACAGGGTAATCATGGATTTCTTCCAGCTGCTGAATACCGGCCGTGATCTCAGGCAAGTGGAACAGATCGAACATTATCTGGAGGAAACCACTGTCCGGCATCTGGAAATTCTCACCCAGATTTTCAATGAAAATCCTTCCCTGCTCAGTTTATATCAAAAGAGGAGCGGCCAGGCGGACTCCAGATAGTATTCTCCCGTCCTGGAAAAACAGCACCCTCTTTCTCCACCATAAAAAATCAATCCCTCCCTTTAAAGGGAGGGATTCTCATTTTTACATCTCATATTGGGACAGCCTCTTTCTCCGCCAAGGACCCACAATTCCAGTTTTTATTTCCCCTCGGCTTTCCGCCCTTCCGTATCGTTACAAAAATTGGGGCACGTCCGGATATCCCGCCTTTTCCTCTTTTAGATTTATTAGGGCAGTCACTCCTCCAGCAGCCCCGCCTTCATAAAAATCTGGACACCTGATTTTCCCGGCAGACATCTTCTTCCACCTCTCCTACAATTTCCGGAAACGGCTGTCGGAGATAGGAAATCCATAAATTGAAAATCGCCATTTAAAATCATGGAGCCACAGAGAATTTTTAACCTTTCTATCGCGTGCGAGCTGTCTGCCCACACTTTTCCCCACCTCTATTTATCCTTTCTTCATCTTTGCCCTAACGCGGAAAATATTCGAAGAAGGGCCGTCCCGTCAAATTTTCCCCGCTTTCTGCTGTGAAAGCCGCTCCCGGACAGCTGTGGGAGAGTTTCCCACATACTGCCTGAAAACATTTGAAAAGTGCTGGCTGGAAGAAAAGCCCAGTATTTGGGAAATTTCCGTAATTTTGATGGAAGGATCGGAAAGAAGCTCCCTGGCTCTCGCTATTTTCACACGCAGCAGATAATCATGAGGGGAAAAGCCGGTGCACAACCGGAATTTTCTCTGGAATTGAGGAAGGGAAAGGTGAACCATACGGGCAAGCTCTTCTGCCCTCAGTTTCTCATCAAGATGCTCCTCCATATAATTCGCTGCCATACGGATATCCGGCGGGAACGAATTTTCCGGCAGCCTTTCTCCCCGCAAAAGCTCAGTCAGCTGGTAAAAGAACTCCACCAAAAGCCCCATCATCCGGGCGCGGCGAAAGGGCGTATCCTGCGCGCCGCACCGCATCATCTCCTCCATCAGCCGCTTAAATACGGCGGTGCCGTGGAACAGCCGCGTAGAAATGGAAAACAGGGTGTCCCGGATATAGTCGGAGGCCGCGTCATCCAACCCCAGCAAATTTTGCGTCTGAGGCATACAGGAAAAGATCATATAGTAAAATTTGGATTTTTCCTCTGTCCACGCGCCGGTGCCATGCAGCTCATTGGGCATTGCAATGAAAACATCCCCACTGCGAACCTCGTATACCATACCGCCAAGCTCATAATGCTGTGTTCCCTCATAATGACAGACAATTTCAAAGCTGTCCCTGTGAATATGGGGTGCAATCGGCGGATTGTCTGAGCCAAGGTACTCCACGCGATATAAGCCGGAGATATTAGGAATCTCCAGCCCCTTAAATTCAGTACCGGTTCTGATATGATAGGATCGCATCCTTTTCCCTCCAATGTTCCAATTAGGTTCAATATAGCATGGGCGGTGTGGAATGTCAATTTATCCAAATCACGCAATTGCGCAGATTGTGCAGAAAAGGAGGATGAGAGATTTCTGCAAGACAACAGGTGAAAAATCCTGTAAGATAACTATGAAATATCTTAGGAAAGGAACGGTTTCTTATGGATTTCAGCCGCCATAATGAAGAAGTGAAAAAGCTGTTGCAACAGGAAAAGCAAGGCTGCTGTGAAAGGGTTTTGATGTCCCTGGCCATGAATCCCAGGATGATCCTGTCGGATCCCCTGTTGAATCCCAACCGGATAACATTCCAGGAATATTTTGAGAATCCCCAGGTCATGCTGGAGGTTCAGTGCCGGTTTCGGGAATACTGCTCAGAATCCCTGATCAGCGATCGGATCATGGGCTTTTGCAATCTGCCGGAGCTCGTCCCCTACCCCGACTTTCAAAATGTTCTGGAGGGTGTGATTTTTGGATGCGGGATCGCTTATCATGGCTGTCTGGAGCCGGGGACAAGGATATGCGCCGGAGAAGATACAAAATACGATCTTCTGAAAAACACAAAGCCTCTGACAGAACCGCTGGGAGGGATTGTCTCCACCCTTGTGGACTACGACGGTTTTTTCCGCCGAAAAAAGGAGGAGGGCTATACTTATAAGGGAAAGCCTCTGGGGGAACCCGGAAGGGCTGGTCTGGGAACCGACGGCCCCTTTACCATCGCCTGTAATCTGATGGGCGCCACCCTCGCCTGCGCCGCTCTTTTGGAAGAGCCGGAATTTATGACGGAGCTGCTGGACTATATCACCGAAGGGATCATCGCGAGGATCAAGGCGCTGCGCCGCTATTACGGTCTGCCAAAAATCTCTAAATCCTTTGCTTTCGCCGACGACAGCATCGCCCTGCTTTCCATCGGGACCTATGAGGAAATGATCCTTCCCTGCCACAAAAAGCTGATTACATCTCTCTCCGACGGTTCTGAGCCAAACTCCATTCACCTTTGCGGAGACGCCTCGCGATTTTTCCCCCTTTTGGTCAAAAAGCTCCATATTTCTACCTTTGACACCGGTTTTCCCATCGACCACGGCGCGATTGTGCGGGAACTCGGCCCTGACATTACAATTTACGGTGGGGTTCATGTAGAAACTCTCCGTTCCGGTTCCCCGGAAGCCATTGACAAAAACGTACGTTCTATCCTGACAGCTGTCAAGCCATACACCCGACGTTTTATCATCAAAGAGGCAAACAATCTTTCTCCCGGCACCCCTCCGGAAAATATCACCGCCATGCATGAGGCGGTGAAAAAATATGGGTATTATCAATAGACCGGACTGACACAAGAGCACTGCCTTGCCGGCCCCTTTCGCCAGTATACTAAAATATCCGCCGCTTGCCCTCCTGTCCTGCCGCCCTCAAGCAGTTCTTCGTTTTTTGAGCGCCTTCTTTTCCGTGGAGCCTCGGTTGCATGAAGAGAGCTTTGCAACCGACGCCCCCTATACCGGAAAAAAGCGTCGAATGCCGCTTGTATTCAGTCAAAAGAAAAAAGGAAGCCGCCCTTTCCTGGCCGGTTCGGCGCCTACGGCTTCCAGATGAATTTTCCTCTCTTCTCCATCATTTTCCTTGCACTGGATAGGCAGTCCAATGATAAGATACGGTTTATTCTCTGATAAATTTCTCATCCCTCAAATTTTCCTGTCTATCCTCCGAAAGATACCGCTCTACCTTCATATGGAGATCATATTTTTCCCTCAGCTGTATAATTCTCTCCATAATAGGGGAAGAATGGTGCAAATCAAGGGACTGCTGATCCTCCCAGCAGTCAATCAAAAGCACAGTATCCGGATCATCCATAGGGAAAAAATATTCATAGCGCAGATTTCCCTTTTCAGAACGGATAGCGGCAACCATCCCGCTGGACACCATTTCTTCCGCGAATTTTCTGGCGCTTCCCTTCCTGCCTCTGTAATAAATATTGACGGTAATCATCCCCCAGCCTCCTCTTCTTTTACGTCCGATATTATTTTATCACGTCTTTTAAGGGTTGAAAACGGCCGCCCACCCCGCTGGCAAAGCAGGATGGGCGGCGTTATTTATTTTTCAGAAAAGAGATTATCCTTCCCATCACTTTTTCTGTGACTGTTCCATGTATTTGCGGTAGGCCGCGCGTAGTTCCTCCGCCTTTTCCTCAGGAGCGGTGGGATTGCAGTGGGCCCACACGCCCGTCTCGCTGGAAGCGTTAAATTTCTGTTTGTCCGCGGAACGCATGGGAGGATAGTACTCAATATGAAAATGGTAATAATCTGAAGTATCCTTCCCGTTAACAGGCGCATTGTGCATGCACATCATGTAGGGAAAATGATAGTCAAAGAGGCTGTCATACATTCCCGTTACCTGCTGCATAGTCAGCCCCAGGGCATTTTTTTCTTCTTCGGAAAGCTGGGTGATATTCTGCTTGTGAGAATTGGAGAATATATATACGCCGTAAGGATATTCGCAGAAATAGGGCAGAACAACGGTGAAATATTCATTTTTGAAAATCACGCGCTTTTTGAATTCCAGTTCATTTTTCAGCAGATCGCAGAAAAGACATTCCCCCGTCTTTTCCTTATACTCCTTGGAGGATTCCAGCTCCAGCTGTATTTTCTTCGGCATTTTGCTGTAGCCGTAAATCTGCCCGTGAGGGTGGGGCATGGTAACGCCCACCACGTCGCCCCTGTTTTCAAAAATAAACACATACTTGATTTTTTCATCCGACGAGATGACGGAAAACCTCTCGCACCAAAGATCCACCAGTTTTCTCAGGTGAGCCTCTGTAAGATCGCACAGGGTAGCCGTATGGCTCGGGGAATAAAGGATCACCTCACATTTTCCATAAGCCGGCGCCGCCTGAAAGAAATCGGTGGCCACATCGTCAATGGGAGGCGGGTTTTGTGAAAGAGCGGGAAAATCATTGTCATACTCATACACATCAAAATGATCCGGAACCTTCCCCGACCCAGGGCAGAAGGGACACCAATCCTTTGGCATCTGCGGCCGCGCCTGCCTGTTAGACGCCACCATAACCCAATCCTTTATCAATGGATGCCATCTTAATTCAGCCATATCTCCAAGCTTCCTTTCCTCATCTATCAATCAATATCTATCAGCAGCTATATTCTTTATCAATCCCGCTCCAGCCGGATGGTTCCAACCGGACGAATGGAAAGAACATAACAGGATCCCTCTCCAAAGAGAGACTCCACCATTCCTTTATATTCCTCCACCATTTCATTCGGGACAAAGGCCTGCATCGTCCCGGCAAACCCTCCGCCGTGGACTCTCCAAGCACCCTTGCCTTTCAGCAGCCTCTCGCTCGCGGCAATTCCCAGAGGGATTCCCTGGGAAGATGGTTTTTTCAAGCTGTAGGCGTTTTGGAGATACATAAAGGAGGACTGTCCCGACTGGATGATCAATTTCTTAAAGGTGTCAAAATCCTTCCGGCGGAGGGCGTCGGCCTCCTCCAAAGCGATGCGGTTGTCACTGAAAAAGTGGATAGCGCGCAGAATGGCGCGATCGCTGAGTTTACCCCGCAGCCGGCCCAGGCTGGAGAAAAATTCCTCCTCGTCCACTTCACGGAGGACCGTCTTGCCGAAATAAGCGGCGACGCCCCGCATCTCTTCTCCAATAGAAGCATAGTCTCCAGTAAGATCGGCATGATCTCCCTTGGTGTCGACAATCACCAGGGAATGACCACAATGGGAAAAGTCAAAATCCACCTTGGACACCAGCGGTTTTTCCGGATCGGCAAAGTCAATGGATACAAAGCCGCCCACAGCGCACGCCGTCTGATCCATCAGGCCGCAGGGTTTTCCAAAATAGGCATTCTCCGCAAACTGCGCGTTCTTTGCCAGAGTAACGGGATCAATCCTTCCCCCGTTATACAAATGGTTCAGGATATTCCCCAAAAGCACCTCAAAAGCCGCGGAAGAGGACAGGCCAGAGCCTTTCAGGACATTGGAGGTGGTGTAAGCGTCAAATCCTCCCTTTTGAAAGCCCCTGCGTTCAAAACCCGCGCAGGTACCACGGATTAAAGCCGCGGAGGTATTTTTCTCCGCCGGAACGGCATCCAATTCATCCGCTCGAACCGTATCGGGGGCAAACCCCTCCGACTTCACCGTGATGACACCGGTATCATTCTTCGTTACAACCGCAATCACATCCAGGTTGACGCCGGCAGCCAGCACCCTGCCATGCTGGTGGTCGGTATGGTTCCCCCCCACTTCGGTGCGCCCAGGCGTACTGAACAGACATACTTCCCTTTCCCCGGGATCTCCAAAAATTTCGCAATAGCGGTCAAGAGCCGCCAGATAGCGTTGCGCCTGCTTCCGGGCGCCAGCCTCATCCGTGCAGTACAGATACTTTAGCATCCCCGCGTAGAGGCCGCTGGTCAAATCCTTCCTCAGCTGTGCAATTGTCGCCATATCATGATCCCCGCCTTTTCTGGACGTCACCCTTGAGCAGAACGCGTCTCGCTTTCTTCCTGCTTCCGGCAACCTCCTATATTCCGCAAAAAACAATTTTCCTTATTTTTTAGCATAATATGATTTTCCTTCCGGCACAACTGGAAAAAGTGTAATTTATATGGATTTATGTTGCAATTGCCTTGCAACTTTTTTCATCTTGCCCTATACTTAAATATATCGCAGGTACAGGACAGGGGGCGGTTTTATGACAGAGAATCCTTTTAAATATTCCTACAAAACACAGACGTCCAGCAGCGTCGGTCTTTCTGTTTACAACAGCGGGTTTCAAATGTGCGAGGGCGGGCACAGCTGGGGCCCGGGGATGCGGGATCATTATCTAATCCACCATGTCGCCTCTGGAAAAGGGACTTATACAGTGGGCAGCCAAACCTATCAGATTGCCGCCGGAGACACCTTTCTGGTTTATCCCTCCACCCTCGTCTCCTACCAGGCTGACAGCAAGGAGCCCTGGGAATATTACTGGGTGGGCTTTAACGGCAACCAGGCCGCTTTTTTGATCAACCAGACCGATTTCACCCTGGAATCTCCCGTCATCCATACTGATTTTGGGGAATCCCTACGCCGGGAGCTTTACGCGGTTTATGAGGCCCATGGAAGCGCGCGGCACAATATCGCCAACATGACCGGCCACCTTTATCTTGCTCTGGGCCTGTTGATCGAAGCCTCTTCCGCTCCCTATTCCGTCACTCAGGGGCAGCTGTATGTGGATAACGCCATCCGCTTTATTTCCCACAACTATTCCCGCCGCATTGACGTTTCCGATATCGCCCATAATGTAGGAATCAGCCGCAGCAATCTGTTCCGTGCCTTTTTAAAATATGCCATGATGTCTCCCAACCAATACCTGACCCTCTTCCGCGTCAACATGGCCTGTGATCTTCTTTTAGAGGGGAAATTGTCCGTTTCCCAGGTAGCCAGCTCTGTAGGATACGAGGATCAGATGTATTTTTCACGGGTGTTTAAAAAAATTAAAGGGGTTTCCCCCAGAGCTTTTATGCTTTCCCATATGCAGGATAAAAAAAACAGCGGTTAGGCGGCCGGTTTTCTGTCTTTTTGCCCCGGCAAGTTGTACCCGCCGTCGGCCTGTTTCTCCGGCGATTTCCGTCAGGATTGAATCTTTAATTTTATATGAAACAAAAAATAAAAAATGGAGGTATTTACTATGATCCCAAGACAGGAATATCCACGTCCCCAGTTTGTCCGTGAGCGGTGGCAAAACCTCAACGGCCCATGGGAATTCGAGTTTGACTTCGGCAACTCCGGTGTGGAGCGGAAGCTTTTTGAACAAGGGGAGTTTTCAAAAAACATTACCGTTCCCTTCTGCCCGGAGAGCGACCTCTCCGGCATCGGGTACCGGGATTTTATCAACGGCGTATGGTACCGCAAAAAGGTGGACATTCAGCCCGGAGGACAGCGGGTGATCCTTCATTTTGGAGCGGTGGATTACCTGTGCCGCGTATGGGTGAACGGTCTCGAGGCCGGAACCCACTCGGGAGGCTATGCCTCTTTCCAGTTTGACATCACCGACCAGTGCCGCGGCGGGGAAAATACCATCGTCGTCTACGCGGAGGATCATGTCCGCGATCCCCACCAGGCCCGGGGCAAGCAGTCGGAGCTTTATGCCTCCCACGGATGTGATTACACCCGCACCACTGGCATCTGGCAGACCGTATGGCTGGAATATGTCCCTCAAACCTATATCAGACAGACAAAAATTATCACCGACGATAAGAATCCCTCCGTCTCAGTATCGGTAGAGCTCTGCGGCCCCATCGAGGGGATCCAAATCCGCCTTACAGCCTTCTATGAGGGGAATAAAATGGGAACCGTCTCCGCCGTTGCTTCAGGCGCCAGCACCTCCCTTTTCCTGCCACTAAAGGAGCTTCATCTCTGGGAGCCGGGCCGCGGACGGCTTTATGACATTTCCTATGAGCTTTTGAAGGATGGCGCCGTCCTGGATCATGCGTCCGGCTATTTCGGTATCCGCACCATTCTCCTTCAGGACGGAAAAATCCTGCTGAACCATAAGCCTGTTTTCCAGCGTCTTGTGCTGGATCAGGGCTTTTATCCGGATGGCGTCTGCACAGCGCCCACCGA
>JAHZIE010000005.1:54629-58150 GCA_019419895.1 Clostridiales bacterium
GCCCACCGATGAAGCCTTAAAACGGGATATTGAGCTTTCCATGGCGGCCGGTTTCAACGGCGCCCGGCTTCATCAAAAGGTATTTGAGGAACGTTTCCTGTATTGGGCGGACCGCCTCGGCTATCTTGTCTGGGGGGAATACGGCAACTGGGGCCTGGATCATACTTCCGCCTTTGCCGTAACCTCCATGCTGCCCGAATGGCTGGAAATCCTTCAACGTGATTTCAACCATCCCTCCATCGTCGGCTGGTGCCCCTTCAACGAAACCTGGGACTATCTGGGCCGCCAGCAGGATAACGCCGTGCTGCGCACCATCTATCTTGCTACAAAGGCGGTTGATCCCACGCGTCCCGTGATCGACACCAGCGGCAATTACCATGTAATAACGGATATCTATGATATCCATGACTATGAGCAGTCGGTCGAAATTTATCGGGAACGTTATCAAAGGGTGGCGGACGGAGAATACTATGAGCCACATCCAAAACGCCAATCTTACGGCGGGCAGCCCTATTTTGTCAGCGAATACGGCGGGGCATGGTGGGCACCTGGGAAGGAAAACGGCTGGGGGTACGGCGACGCTCCAAAATCGGAGGAGGAATTTGCCGCCCGTTACAACGGACTCACCTCATCCCTTCTTTCCAGCAAAAATGTCTGCGCCTTCTGCTACACCCAGCTGACCGACGTAGAACAGGAATGCAACGGTATTTATTCCTTTGACCGCTCTCCGAAATTTTCAGAAGAAATTTACCAAAAGATCAGGGCTGTCAACCAACAGAAAGCGGAAATTGAAAAATAGCTGTCCCCGCGGGATTTGGAATCCGGCCCTTCAGCAGAATAATTGACGCGTTAGGCCAAAAAATCCCCCAAAACGTTAAAGCGCGAAAGTAAAACGGAAATCCCTGGCGTTCTTTTGTACCGCGGCCGCCCCCATTCGCGCCCATTCTCTCCGACCGACTGGCGCATCCTACTTTTACGACCATTGTTTTTTATTTCCAGGCGGAAGCGGCTGTATGTGGAAGGACTCTATCCCTTCCACATACAAAATCTCCTTTCACCGCTTGATTCCGTCCCCGCACTTCACCGAGCGGCTTTCGTTCCACCATTCAGAGACAACCTTCAAATTTTTCCTTACCTCATTTCAGTCTTTCTATTTTTTATAGTCAGAAAGGAGCGAATGCCGTCTGTATGCATTGTTTTTTCATTGAAAACGGGCTGTTTCCCCTCTCCTTACAGGAGGCAATCCCCACAGATAAAAACTTAATTGTTGTTGGTTCCTCCTCTGATTTTGCAGATAACGATCATATCCCAGAGGGAATTCCGGAACCTCCTCCCCCTGCTAACTCCCGGATGTGTAAAGCCGAGGCTTTTTCCGAGAGCCTTTGCGGCTGCTTTTCCCTTCCGCAAAGACATGAAGAAGGGGTTCAGATACGCTTTTCTTTCCGTATGAAAAAAAATTCCATCATATTTTTGGATGATTCCAATACTGTAATGATGTGTATGGAAAATATTCTCAAAACCCACGCAAAGGCCATCGCCTCCCCAGGCAGGCTTTTTTATGAGTTTTTAGAGCGTCTGATCGCTCGTGATCTCAGTTATCTGGAAACTCTGGAGGATCATATGGAAAAAATTGAAAATGCCGTTCTCAACGGACAGCTGGAAAATATCAGCCACCGGTTGCACTCCTATCAGAAACAGGCCCTTTCCTTTTACCGTTATTATGCTCAGCTCACCGATATGGGACAGGAACTTCTGGAAAACGAAAACGGTTTTTTCACCAAAGGAGAGTCCGTTATGCTCAAACACTTCACGGAACGGGTTGCCCGCCTCCATTCAGAAGCCCTGATGCTGCGGGAATACGCGGGGCAGATCCAAGACTCCTACCGCGCCCAGGTGGATATCAAACAGAATAAAATTATGAAAACTCTCACGGTGGTCACCACCATTTTCCTTCCCCTTTCCCTGATTGCCGGATGGTATGGCATGAATTTTTCCAATATGCCGGAGCTTCACTGGGCGGGCGGTTATCCCATGGTGATCCTTTTAAGCCTGTTGATTGTTACAGGATGTGTCATTCTCTTTAAGAAGAAGAGATTTCTATAGCCTCCGGTATATTCTTTTCCTCCAGGAGCTATTTTAATTTCAAGCCTTTTACAGATTTGTTCTGACAGCTGTTTCTTTTTGCTATTCCAGCGGCGGCTTTTTTCCGTCCGGGTTTTAGGCAGGATGAATTCCAAAGCTGGCCCGGCAAGGGGATTGACTCCGGCGCGTCCCGCATAATCTCAAGCATCTTTTTGAGCAGCTTCACCCTCTCCGCCGTCGGGAACGCCTCGCCTGCAAAGGGTGAATATTTGCCTTTCACAGCCGCTTTGGTTCACTGATGCCGAAAGCAAAAATAGGCCGCCATGATCCAATTGGATCATGGCGGCCTATTTTTCTGTCTCACAATCACTGAGAAGATGATCCGTCGATGTATGGAAAATTTTCGCAAAGGTTTTCAACTCAATATCCGTTACAAACCTTTGACCGCTTTCTATCTTCTGAATCGCATTTTTATCCAGATCGATTCCTTCCAGCTGGAGCATATCCGCCAGCGCCCGCTGGGATACCTTAGGAAAAAGCCGCTTACGCAGTAACATGATATTCTTTCCGCAAATATTCAGTGTACCGTCTGAATTTCTGTTTTTATACAAATTTCTCCCTCCAATGACATTTAGTAATTGTCATTGGAATTAGTTTATGCTATAATAATAAGCAATATGACATCTAGTAAATGTCATATTATCCTTTTCCAGGAGGACAGCGCGATGGCATGGTTTCTAAAAAAATGCATTTTTTATCTGAAACTACTATCCCCTATTCTCACCTTTCTATTCTCCCTGACGCAGTCTTTTTTTGCCATGCTGCTGTCCCTCGTACGCGGGATGGGAATTTTCTGATCCAGTCGCTTTTCTTCCTGTTACGGCGGGGGCGGTCATGCCCGCGGCGTCAGGAATTATCACCTCTCTTCTTCCTCTCCCCCGGTCGATGCCATTATCAGAAATTCCCTTTTCCCCACGGAGTTTCCATTGGACGGGGAACGGTTTTCCTCCCAATGTTTTTCGAATTTTATAAAATTTTTTGGGAATCAGTTGACGAAAACAAAGATATCAGTTATAATAAACAAAAATTACAAAAAGGAGGCAGGACAAATGGCATTGTTTTTTATATCTTTACAGCATAGAGATTTAGAAAATTTACAAGCTTTCAGACAGAGAATGATATCCCATTGTCCTGCGGCGTTCTTTTCCCCTCTCCGGCTGGCCGGATGAAGGCGGAAAAGTTATAGTCTTGAGACTAAGGGCATCTCTGTATTCATACAGGGATGCCCTTTTTTCTCTGCCGGCAAAGCAATCCGTCTTAAAAGGAGGGGAAAAATCTTACTATGAAGAAAACAAAAAAATCCAGCATCATCCTGCCATTCTTAAAGGGCTCCTTCCACTTTTTCGCGTTCGCGCTTCTCTTTTCTATGATGAATACCG
>JAHZIE010000005.1:58160-67906 GCA_019419895.1 Clostridiales bacterium
TTAAACGGGGCAATCCCGCAGATTATCCGTGTATCGGTAGATTCCATCATCGGAGGGAAGCCTCTGCCGCTGCCCGAAAGCCTGACGGAGGCGCTGGGCCTCAGCCGCCTCCTGCAGTCACCCTATCAAGCTCTTTTCACCGCCGCTGCCGCCATCAGCGTGACAGCTGTCTTTTGCGGAATCTGCACTTATTTTTCACGCATGTGCACCGCCAGAGGCTCAGAGGGATTTGTCAAATCCATCCGTGACCGCCTTTTTGGGCATATCCAAAAACTCCCCTTTGCCTGGCATGTCCGCCACCAGACCGGGGAGATTATTCAGCGATGCACCTCCGATGTGGAGGTAATCCGGAATTTTGTCAGCAATCAGCTACTGGAAGTCTTTCGTATCACCTTTCTCATCTTTTTCTCAATGTTTATGATGTTTTCAATGAATGTGAAAATTTCCCTCATTGCTCTAGCTTTTCTTCCTGTTGTTATTGGATATTCCGGCTTTTTTTACGCCAACATCTCCAAACGGTTTCGCCGGGCCGATGAAGCGGAAGGCGCCCTTTCCTCCACAGTGCAGGAAAACCTCACCGGAGTCCGGGTGGTGCGCGCCTTCGGCAGGGAACAATATGAAATTGACCGGTTTGACGAGAAAAACAACACCTTCGCCCGCTTATGGATCCATCTTGGCAGGCTGCTGAGCGCCTATTGGGGGGGCGGGAGATCTCCTCACGGGAATCCAGATCCTCACAATCATCGTTGTCGGCACCGTGGAAGCGGTCGGCGGCAACATCTCTTTGGGAGAATTCCTGGCTTTTGTCTCCTACAACACCACGCTGATCTGGCCTGTCAGAAGCTTGGGCAGGATCCTGTCTGAAATGAGCAAGGCCGGCGTTTCCATTGACAGGGTGGCCTATATCCTTCATTCAGAGGAAGAACCGGTCTCCGCCGCGGGAATATCCCCATCTCTCGCAGGGGATATCCGCTTTGATCATGTTTCCTTCTCCTACGAAGGGGGAAAGCCGGTGCTTCAGGATGTGAGCTTTACCATTCCGGAAGGAGGCACCTTTGCCATCCTGGGAGGGACGGGAAGTGGAAAAAGCACCCTGACGCATCTGCTGGACCGCCTTTATCCTCTTGCTGACGGCTGCGGCTCCATCACCATCGGTGGAAAGAATATCGCGGATATCCCTTTGGACCATCTGCGCCGCCAGATCGGGATTGTCCTCCAGGAGCCCTTCCTTTTCTCCCGCACTATCAGGGAAAATATTTCCATTTCCCGCCCTTCCTCCACCTTGGAGGAAGTCCGTCATGCCGCCCGTACCGCCTGTGTGG
This sequence comes from Clostridiales bacterium, assembly GCA_019419895.1. Classification (GTDB taxonomy): domain Bacteria; phylum Bacillota; class Clostridia; order Oscillospirales; family Acutalibacteraceae; genus JAHZIE01. The sequence goes on from JAHZIE010000005.1 coordinate 59,483, forward strand.
ACGACGCTGTGTGCGGCGTTTCCGAAGGATACGACACCATTATCGGCGAGCGGGGCGTAACCCTGTCCGGAGGACAGAAGCAGAGGGTGGCCATCGCCCGCATGCTCCTGGAGCATACGCCCATTATGATCTTTGATGATTCCCTTTCCGCCGTGGACGCCCAAACGGACGCCAAAATCAGGGAACAGCTGAGGAAGGAGCTGGGGAACTGCACCGTCATCCTTATTTCTCACCGAATCACCACCCTGATGCAGGCGGATCAAATCCTCGTCCTTCAGAACGGTAAAGTCGCCGGGCTGGGATCTCACTCGGAGCTCCTGCGGAACAACGAAATCTATAAAGAAATCTATGAGATTCAAATGAACAGCAGAGACCGGGAGCTGTTGGAAAAGGGAGGGGAAGCCTTATGATAAGGGAAGAAAAAGAATATACAAAGTCCTTTGATCTCAAAACCTGGAAGGGCCTTTTTCCCTACCTGAAGCCCTTTCGGAAGCGCATGGTTCTGCTGGTCGTTCTCAATCTGGCCTGTGCCGCCATCGACATTCTTCTGCCCCTTTTCCAGCGGTATGCCATCGACAATTTTATCGAAGCCCGCACCACCAGGGGACTTCTGGTTTTTGCCGGCCTTTATCTTTTTGTCATCGCCTTCCAGACCCTGCTGGTCATCGGCTTTACCCGGGAATGTATCTACATAGAAATGAACCTTGGAAAGGAGCTGAAGCGTTCCTGCTTCACCCATCTCCAGGCCCTGTCCTTCTCCTATTACAACGTTACCCCTGTGGGATATATACTTTCCCGCGTGATGAGCGACACCAACCGCATTGCCGGGCTGGTCGCCTGGAACAGCATAGATATGATCTGGGCCCTTTCCTATGTGCTGGGCGTGTTCATCGCCATGCTTTTCCTCAATTGGAAGCTGGCCCTGATGATCATGGTCATTGTCCCCGTTATCGCCCTGCTGACCGCTTATTTCCAAAAGCGTATCCTTCACTGGAACCGGAAAATTCGAAAAAATAATTCCAGGATAACCAGCGCCTACAACGAAGGAATCATGGGGGCAAAAACATCTAAAACTCTTGTCATTGAGGAACAGAATACCCAGGAATTCAAAGCTGTCACCCAGGAAATGCGGGTTTCTTCCATCCGTGCCGCCAGACTGAGCGCCGTCTATATTCCCCTGGTGCTGTTCTTCGGCTCCCTCGCCACTGCCATTGTCCTCCAGCAGGGCGGATCTATGGTGCTGGGCGGTACTCTGATGCTGGGCACCCTTTCCGCTTTCACCTCCTATGCCGTCGGCATCTTTGAGCCTATTCAGCAGCTGGCGAGAAATATTTCGGAGTTCATCTCCGTCCAGGCCAACATTGAGCGCGTCCTGGGCCTGCTCAGCGAAAAGCCCCTTATCACCGATTCTCCTGAAGTGACGGAGAGATATGGAGACAATTTCCATCCAAAAAAAGAAAACTGGGAAAGAATCCAGGGCGACATTGAATTCCGCGACGTCACCTTTCGTTATCCCGACGGAAATGAAGATGTCCTCACCCATTTCAGCCTCAAAATTCCCGCTGGAACCACTGTGGCCATCGTGGGGGAAACCGGCGCCGGAAAAAGCACTCTGGTCAACCTCGCCTGCCGCTTTTTTGAACCCACCTCCGGACAGATTCTCATTGATGGACGGGACTATCGGGAGCGCAGTCAGCTGTGGCTGCACAGCAATCTGGGATATGTTCTCCAAAATCCCCACCTGTTTTCCGGCACCGTACTGGAAAATATCCGATATGGAAGGCTCGACGCCACAAGGGAGGAGATTGAGGCCGCCGCCAGGGCTGTTTCCGCGGACACTGTGGTAGATAAACTGGAAAAAGGTTATGAAAGCGATGTTGGAGAGGGAGGCGACCGACTTTCCACCGGCGAAAAGCAGCTAATCTCCTTTGCCCGCGCCGTCTTAGCCAATCCGCGCATCTTTGTGCTGGACGAGGCAACCTCCTCCATCGACACCCAGACGGAACAGCTCATACAGGAAGCTATCTCTTATCTTCTCAAAGACCGGACCTCCTTCCTCATCGCCCACCGTCTTTCCACTATCCGGCAGGCGGATATTATCCTTGTTGTCAAGGACGGAAAAATCATCGAGCAGGGCCGCCATGAGGAACTGCTGAAAAAACGGGGTTATTACCATACCCTTTATACCCAGCAGTTCGAGGAGGAATCTTCCCTTCTGGCCTTCCAGTCATAGAGCGATAAGACACAGACAGCAGGGTCAACTGTCCGTCACAAACACCAAGCTTTCGGGAAAAAACAGCGCCTTCCTTTTTTCACTCCGGGCCCCTCGGTTTCGAAAGCGAATGTATCAGGCGGACGTTTGGATGGTTTCTGTTACAAAGCAGAGTTAGCCGTCAGAATTTTCCCTTTCCGTCGTATTCTCCTCCCTCAGTATAAGAAATTTGAAAGTTACATGCCCCCGGACTGCTCCGCCGCGGGGCTTTTCTGTTTCCTTCTGAGAACTTGGCCTTCGCGTCCCCCTTCTTCTCCCTGTTATTTTCTATCTTCTGTATGTCCTCCTCCGGTTTCTTTTGAGAAAGATTCTTTTGTCATGGAAAAGTCTTTTTCTTCATATATTTACCTTGAAAGTCATTCTTTGACAGAAGGGTGGGCGTGGCCTTGGGCTCTTTTTTTCTCAGGCACAAAAAAGCCTGTGCCGTTTCTCTGGGCAGCATGGCTGTCTGCGCTTTTTTTGCGGCCTGTATTTCTTTCGCCGGCTTTTTTGGAAAAACGCCGACGGTTGAGGAGGTTTCTTCAGAAAACGCCATAGATACCGCCGCGCAGGAGGACGGTTATATCAAATGGGTGGATTTCAGCGTTCCCTATGAAGCGATGGAAAAGGCGATGGGGCTGGATATTTCCACCCACGGCACGGAGCTGGAGCTCCATTGGATTGAGCTTTTGGCCTATTTGGGCGCAAAATACGGCGGGAATTTCGACCTGTATAAGGCAAAAGATATGGATGCCTTGGTCAAACGCCTTCAAGCCGGCGAAACCATGGAAGCCATTACAGAAGGGATGACCTATTACGATTACTATGTAGAGGCCTATACAGCTGTTCTGGGGGAATTCCTCGGCACCTACCAGTCCCAGTCCAACGATCCCAATGATCCTGAAAAGAAAATCTGGGAAGAAACTTATGGTCTGAAGGTCTACTCTCCCATTGCCGGGGGATATTATTTTGATCACTATGACGATTTCTGCAACGAACGCACCTATGGTTATAACCGCAAACACTTCGGTCATGATCTGATGTGTTCCACGGGGACCCCCATTGTGGCGGTGGAATCAGGAATTGTGGAGGAGCTGGGTTGGAACCAATACGGCGGCTGGCGGATTGGCATCCGCAGCTTTGATAAAAAGCGCTATTATTACTACGCCCATATGCGGAAGGATCGGCCCTATCATCCCAACATCACCCTGGGGGCCACAGTCAAGGCGGGGGACGTCATCGGTTATGTGGGCCGCACTGGGTACAGCACCACCGAAAACACCAATAATATCACCTCCAGCCATCTTCACTGGGGAATTGAGCTCATTTTTGACGAATCGCAAAAGGACGCCCCCACACAAATCTGGATCGACCTGTATGACATTACCAAGCTGCTGAACAAACATAAATCTCCCGTTTACCGTGTGGATGAAACCAAGGAATATTACAGGAAATACGATTATCTGGAAGAAAATCTTTTCACCTATGGCTTTTCATAATCTAAAATAAAAATTGCTGGTGATACGATTGATAATCAAACTCAACAAACTGGTCCTCACCCTTCTTGCCGCCCTACTGCTCGCGGTTTCCGCGTTCTTCATTTTTTTCGCCTCTCCGCGTCCTTCCGCCTATACAAGCGGCGCCGTCGCGCGGGAGGAGACCGCCGTCCCCATCATAATGTACCATGGGCTTCTCAAGGATCCGGCCCGCGTCGGGAAATATGTCATCACACCCAGTCAGTTTGAAAGTGATTTGAAATATATCCAGGAGCATGGTTTTACCACCATTTCCATAACCCAGCTCATCGACTATGTCGACCATGGAACCCCGCTACCGGAAAAGCCCGTGATTCTCACCTTTGACGACGGCTATTACAACAATTATTTATATGCCTATCCCCTGTTGCAAAAGTATCAAATGAAGGCCGCCATTTCCATCATCGGCAAGCAGACCGACGACTATTCCTCCCGGGATGAAAACAACGCTTACTATTCCCACTGCACCTGGGATCAGCTGAGGGAAATGGCCGGTTCCGGACTGGTAGAGATACAAAACCACACCTATAACCTCCACACAAACACCAAAGGAAGAAACGGCTGCGCGAAGAACGCCTGGGAGCCTCTGGAAGATTATACCGCCATGCTTACTGGAGATGTGGGAAAGCTGCAGCGGGAAATCCAGGAGGAAATCGGGGTTCTTCCCAACACCTTTACCTATCCCTTCGGCAGCTTCACAAAGGAGACCAGACAGATCATCCGCGGCATGGGATTCCGGGCCACCCTCTCTTCCGAAAGCGGCGTCAGCAGAATATCCAGGAATCCGGAATGTCTTTATATGCTGAAACGCTTTCTCCGCACCAGCGACCACAGCGCCGCGGAATATCTGAACACGGTAAAAAAATCGGACCCGAACCGTTGACATGCCTTTCGGGATATGATATCCTCAACGATATACGCGGTAAGCCTTTTCTCAAAAGGCAGTTGACAACAGGCGGGTTCCGCGCCGATTTTTCCCGCCGGAAGGAATGATATTCCCCTCATGTCCCAAAAGACAGTCAAAGATTCCGTCTTTTCCTTTTGGCAGTGGTTTGAAGGCAATCACGAGCCGCTGGAAAAGATGATAAAGGAACAACGAAATCTTCAGGCCGCTCAATACATCAGTCACCAATTAGCCTCCCTGAGGCTTCCCTATATCTGCCAGGTAGGCCTGGAGGAAGATACTGGCAGATTCTGCCTCTCCCTGCGTTCTAACGGCAATAAAACCATTCAGTTCATCTGCCGCTTCTGGAAGGAACAGGCCCCGGCGTCCCTCCTCTCCGGCTGGAATTTTTCTCCCTTTCATCCCGCTCTTCGAGCTCCCGAGGCCATTCCCTTGTTAATGGACGGGGTACAGTACCATCCCGAGCAGTGCCGTATTTTATGTTATACCGATATGGAGCGCCAAAAATTCAATCTTCAGGTTTTTTCACCGGAATTTATTTCCCTTCCTGAAAACAGCCGTATCCGCCTGATCTTTTTGATGCTATACCTCTTTTTAGGCGAGGCCCTCTCAGAAATCTATCTGGGCGCAGTGGAAGCGTTGGAAAAATTTCCCGCGATTCCCATGGTCGGCGGGGAAGAGCTGGATTTTCCCTCTTTGGCGGAAAAGATCCGCGGATGCCATGAAGAACTGGGTTGGCCTTGGGTATCGGATCCCACCCAGATCTGCTTTGGTTATCAGGTTACCGGAGAAAAAGTTTCCTCTCCTTCCCCGCGTGAGGACATCATTATGGGGTTTACCCGCCATCCTCACCTCCTGGATGAGAGCTACAGCACGGCGGATGAGCTTCACAGTACCGGTGGGGAATACGGCTACTTTTATTATGATAACGGCCAAATTCCTGAAGAAGATCAGCTCAGTTTCAGGGACGATCTGCTCCATAAAATAGAGCAGATTTTGGATCTCTATGGGATCGGCTATGTGATTGGAGCGGCCACAGGACTGATATGGAGTTACCTTGATGTCATCATTTTTGATTTTCCAACCTTTCAGGCTGTTTTCCGCAATCCTGAGCAGCTGCTGGGATTCCCACTGAATTTCCACAGCTTCCTCCACAACAAAAAGCTTCAATAAGGGGGCAATATTGCCCTATCTCATCCTTCCATCCATCCGTAAAAAGCTCTATGGAAAGCATACGGGAAAATCAGAACCGAGAGCTTTCTCAAAATACCGATAAATTCACGGTCATCCGGCACCTTAACAAATACTAAATTTTCTGCTTTCTTTCCTGTAAATAGAGACGCTTGTCCCGTTGACTGATTGCTGTCAGTTTTGATCTCCTCTCCTTCTCCCCCAAAGGCTCTCTGTTATCAAAGCCTTGGCAGAATGGTCAATCTTTCAACCTTAAGCAGACAGTGAAAAAGGGCTCCGATTTTTTCGTCGGAGCCCCTTTGTGATCCAGTTTTTCTTTATTACCCTTGATTTAAACGCTGGCCGGCATCTGTTCCAAAACGTCCGCGGCCTTCTCCATCCATTCTCCTTCAAATAACTCCATACATCCATCATCACAGGCCTTTGCCAGGGAGGGATCCATTGGAATTCTCGCCAAAACAGGAAGATTATGGTGGGCGGCCACTTCATCAATCCGGCTTTTTCCAAAAACCTCTATCTTCTTTCCACAGTCAGGGCAAAGGACATAGCTGTAATTTTCGATAATTCCCAAAATGGGAATTTCCATCATCTGTGCCATCTTGACCGCCTTAGAAACAATCATGGATACCAATTCCTGGGGGGATGTTACAATCAGGATACCATCCACCGGCAGAGATTGGAACACCGTCAAAGGCACATCCCCAGTTCCCGGGGGCATGTCCACAAACATATAGTCCACATCGTTCCAAACAACATCAGACCAAAATTGCTTAACAGTTCCGGCAATCACCGGCCCTCTCCACACCACGGGATCTTCCTCATGCTCCAACAGCAGATTAACCGACATCAGATCGATTCCCATTTTGGTTTTTGCGGGCAGAAGGCCAAATTCATTTGCGACCGCCCTTTCCTTGATTCCAAACATTTTGGGAATGGAAGGACCTGTCACATCCGCGTCCAGCACCGCGCTGTGATAACCGCGCCGCTGCATCATAACGGCCATCATGGAGGTCACCAGGGATTTTCCCACACCCCCTTTTCCACTGACTACACCAATCACCTTTTTTACACTGCTCATTGGATTCGGTTCTTCCAAAAAGCTGGTCTTGTCCTGCTGTCCCGCAGTTCTGGAGCTGCAATTTGCCGAACAGCTTTCACAGTTATGGTTACAATTTTCTTGCTCACTCATATTTTTCGCCCTTCTTTTTCACTGAAATTTCCATGATCCATAGAGGTATCATACCCCAAAAAACGGCCAAAACACTTATTTTTTATAACGTTCTGCCTATACAAAAATCTTTCTCTGCTTCTATAATGGCATTATCACACCATTCCACCACAGCTTGTATGGAAAAGTATACTACGACGGCATCCCAAAGTCAATGAAAACCAAGCTTTATCCTTTCGGTGACGGCTTTTGAAACGCGGCGTGTTCCCTTTCCAATTCCCGCAGAAGCTGGGACAGGGTCCAATTTTGATTGGTAGAAGTGACAACCGCTTTCAAGGGAATCTGTATACCAGCATTTCTCAAGGCGGCCAAAACACGATCCAGTTTGCTGTCTGTAAGTCCGGCCATAATCATTGCCGGGAAAAATTCCTCCGCTTCCTTCCTTGGAACCTCCAGTTGTTCCGGAGTTTTTTGCCGGAAGCCAGTACAGCCTGCTAAAAAACCCACTGTCTGCGGCAGATCCTCACTGCCAGATATCCTTACCCTGATAGACAGCTTCTCCAAAATTTCCTTTGCCTTTTCCTGATGTTTTCGGCTGAGGGCAAATAAAACGGCGCTTTCCTGCATTTTCATTATATGAGCTTTCATGAATATCCCTCCAAAATGTGGAATAAAGAACAAGGAAAACCTGTCTCCCATTCTCCTTTGATGACAACAGCTTTTAAGTACACAAATAGCAAAAAGTGATTTTATATCTCAACTTCCATGAAATAATAGGCGCTCTTATATTTATTGCCATTATTTAATTTTCATAAATAATATATTTTATATAAAAAATTGTATAAAAATTTGGCTATTTTTTTGTTGAAAAAATGAGACTTTTAACATGTTTTATGATAATATACTAATATAGCAAAATCAGCAGATGTTCAGCCTGAAATTTTAGGTTTTTTGAGCAACAGAATAGCAATTTATTTTCCTGTTTAAATAAAGGTTCAGACTTACTTATGTGATTAATTTTTACAAGAAAGAGGAAAACATATGAAAAATTTAAAAGCTGATTTTTTTGCCGGCCAAAACATGAATAATTTCATCAACCACTCGGATAAATTACAGATCATTCTCTGCATTTTTCCAGAAAAATACCGCGCTACAGAAACCTTTGTCTGTAATGGCGTAAAGTATATTAATACCCAATACCATTAATTCTTTAAATTTTCCAAAAAGCTTCTCAGTTCAATTATCTCTTCCGCGGTTAAAGGGGGCACGTTTTCTTTTTGTGTATAATAATCGACCCCCGATCCCTCTGGAGCCTGTCTCATAACTGCGTCAGGATGATCCGTACGGCAGAGAAGATAGTCTGTGGAGCAGTGGA
>JAHZIE010000005.1:67916-70644 GCA_019419895.1 Clostridiales bacterium
TCCAGGGAATATTTTTCATTTTCCCATCCTGAGAGTGCCGCCTGCGTCACCCCCAAATAGCTTGCTAACTGCTGTTGACTGACATGGTTCTTTTTTCTTAACTCTCTGATACGCAGCATTGCTTTACTCCACCCCTTTATCATATAAGAAAAATATAATATATAAATATATTGACGGAAAGAAAAGTGCAGTTTATAATAAAAAGCAGCAAATGATATGATTAATTTTCACGAATTAACGAAAGCATAAAAAGAAAAAATTAAACACGATAGAATTATAACACAAGATAAAATAAAAATAAATATTTTTTTAAACAAATATTTTTATCATTAAAGTGATTATAAATCACTTTAATAGAAAGGAGAAATTATATGAACGATCCCCAAGCGCTTCTCCATCTTTCAAAAATACTCGCCGAGGTAAAGGCGGACTGCGAGCAGCAGAAAGAATGGTCGGACTATTGGCATAACGAATACCGTTGCGTCAAGCGTCGGCTGGAACAACTTGAGTCCCTCCTCTCTCCTCCCGCGCCGCAGTAGTCAAATCAGGCCATATTTTTTGAAAGGAGGCCCCCTGGTTGAATCGTAAAACTTGTGAGGGATGCATCTTTTACAGGCGCATATCCCGGGTATCTGTTCATAGCCCAAAGGTATTCCACTATTTACTGGATACGGGAAGCAAACGGAATTGTGAGCCTTCCCAGTGTAGCAAAAAGCAGATTAGCGCTTCACCCCATCATTACCGCGGAGTTTTCGCCACCCCCTTCTTATCCTATCCGCCTTTCTACAGACAATAAAAGCTCTCGCTTTATTTCCATCTCGCCCTCTTTATTTATGCAGACCTTTAAAAGACATTGATAATCTATCCAACACCCCTCCGAGAATTTTACAGCTCAGAAGGGTGCTGGGATAGAGGCTTGAAGGCGGCGCAAAAAACTTTTTCGCATTCCAGTGATGGAATTAAAACTCCTCAACTCGCCACAGAAAATAGAAAATGCTGTAAAGACTGTTTGAAATATCTTTATAAGCGTACACCCACCTCAACTGTTATTCATTTTAGAAAGAAACCGGGAGGGGATTTCCGTTTCGGGAATAGCCCTAATACTATAACCTATAAACAGTCGTACAGGTCGAAGATACTGAATAGAGCCCTTTCTTCAGCTGGTACTCTATATACTCTTTTACATCCTTTATGTTTTTCTACTTATCTATGCAACTCCCGCGCCAAAGTTATTGAACCCGATATGTAAAGTCCATATTCCCAAAATTTATGAATATCATTAAACTGATTTTCCATTGAGATATCCCCTGAACCACCAGAGACATTTATCTCTGGTGAGATTCTTTCCAGTAGATAAACATGATACCGGATACCTCCCCCCTTCTGTGATTTTTCTCCGTAACACCCTCAATATTTCTCAGGTTGTTTCCCCCTTTGCCGGAAAAACACTTTTCTTTTGTATTTTAACACATTAGGAGCTCTATTCTTCATCGCTTAAGTTTTTCCCACCACGCGATTCTTACTTGCTCTTCTTATGCAAAAAGACCAGTTAAGCTTTTAAAGCCTAACTGGTCTTTTTAAGTATAATCTTCTCTCTGCATAGGGTTCTGTAAGATATCTCATTATAGCAAAGCCCCCGAGAAAATAATATTCTCGGGGGCTTTGTTTAATATTGGTGTGGTGAGCCATCGGAGATTCGAACTCCGGACACCTTGATTAAAAGTCAAAAATAATGAGATTTACACCTTATAAAAATGGCTATTTTACTGGATTTTTTGATGTCAGTCATGCAACAATTGTTTTTATAAAGTAGTCAAAAAGTAGTCAAAAAAATTATCCTATTTCAGAAAACTGAAGATTAATTTTATCTGCTGCCGCAAGCCCATCTTTTGCTTCTAAATGTGTATATACTTTAGCCGTCATTGTAATACTGCTATGACCTAGTAAATATTGCGCCGTTCTTAAATCCACCTCGGCATAATATAAATTAGTGGCATAAGTATGACGCAACATATGAGGACGCACCTCAAACGGAACTGATAAACGTACTTTGTCCCACATGCGCCGAAAAGCAATCAACGTCATTGGCGCGCCGTCAGCTTTGGTTATTACATAAATTCCGGTTTTAGGTGTATCTTTTAAAATCTGGGACAAAACCTCTGGAATGGGAATTGTACGGTGGGAGGCTGCTGTTTTCAATTCCTGTGATGGGTCAGGCTGATTTCCCGCAAAAGCTAAAGCCCGATTAACTGTCAATGTCCCTTCCTTAATATCTCCCCATTGCAACCCTAACGCTTCTTCACGGCGCAATCCGCAAAACAGACATATTCCTATAAATGTCTTTGCCCTTATATCCTCGACCTTTTCTAATAACATTTTGCTTTCTTCAATTGTCAAATATTTTACTTTTTCCGGAACTGTGTGCGGCGTTGTTTTTATTCCTTCTGTTGGATCCTTCACAATTAATCTATTTTGTTGGGCTGAAATAAACAACTGCCGCAATGTAATTAATACTTTTTTTTGAAGGCTCTCTGAACTTAGAGAAATATTCGCCATAATTTGCCTAATATGTATAGGACGTACATCACGTAAAAGCATATTGCCAATTTCATCCATAATATGTTTATTATAGGCGTTTCGATACATTACTTTTGTATTTGGGCGCAAATTTGATTTATATTTTTCCAGCCATATTTTAGCCCATTCCCCTACAAGGGTATTATCTCCG
>JAHZIE010000050.1:0-11641 GCA_019419895.1 Clostridiales bacterium
TAAAGTAAACATTACGTTTTGAAGGCGGGGAAGATCATTATAAAGCGAATTAGGGGGCCCAGATAGGCGTCTCAGGTTTCTCAGTAGGAGCTCGCTTATGCGGTTGGAGTGACAAGGCAGACTATCATTTCCATTGAATCGGGGAAATATACCGCCTCGCTGGCCCTGGCCTTCAAGATCGCCCATTTTTTCGGAAAAACCATAGAGGAAATTTTCATTTTCTCAGAGGAGGAATAGGAGATGGAAAAATTCAGAAAAAAGATGAAGAGACGCATTCGCTGCCTTTGGGGCCTGCTGTTCCTTTTGTTGGTGGTCATGGTGGCCGTTGGGGAACTATCCAACCGGGATATTCTGCTCGATCCCCGTAAGATGACGGAATTTGCCCAGAACATGCAGCGGCTCCTTTTCTTCGGCACTCTCATCTGGGTTATCTGCCGGCTGGTCCGGGATAAAAAACTACTGGAGGACAGTTTTGCCCTGCAGCAGAAGCAGATTGAGGAACAGGATGAATGCCTGCGCACGCTGGACGAGAAGAGCGGCGGCCCGGCGCTGAGGATTCTGATCCTCTTCATGGGGATTGGGACATTTTGCCTTTCCTGGGTGGATATGCCGGCATTCTATACGTCTTTTGCTTTCCTGGCAGCAGCCGTCGCCGTCAGAGCTGGATTCTATTACTATAACAAAAGCCGCTTATACGGCGGGGAAAGTTAATCTCCGGAAGGGCAAGCCGCGGCGGAAAGCGTTTTCTCTAAATTTTGATATCCGTTTGATATTCGGAAGAAATATTGCCGGCCGGAAGGAAAAATTTCATCCCGGCAGAGGGGGGAAGATTCAGTCAGAGACGCGGACAATTTCTCTGGTACAGTCAAGGCCGCAGGGGAGAAGCTTTGGCAGGGAAAGGCAGAAAAGATCGGTGGCCCTGCATTCCAGAGAGAAGATACGGTTGGCCCGTGGGGAAAGGCCCCTGAGCTGGGAGGGGCGGAGAAGAATGGGCCGGCGCGCCGTATATTTTGCCTGCCGGAGTATCTCCCGCCCCTTTTCATTAAAGCCAAGCACCCGGATGTAAGGGGGGACGCCCTCTCCATCCTTCTGAGTGAGTCCCAGAAAGGCTGACATGGCAATCCGCCGAAGGCGGGCGTGGGAATAACGCTTGGATTTGGCAAGAGCATAAAATTCTTCCAGTGAGGAAGCCTGCCTGGCCGCACGGTACAGGCGGTTTTCCAGTCCCTCAGAAATATCCGGAAGATGGGAAAAATCCTCCCTGGACATGGAGCGCAGGCGGGAAAGAACCGGAAGCTCCAGTCTTTCGGGAAGAGAGGGGGCTTCCTGCTGGCGCTGCTTTTCCGAAAGAAGCTTGGCGCAGCTGGACGGGGTATAGGTTTCCAAAGCGCGCCTGTCCAGCCCGGCTAAACGGAGATAAGAGGCGGAGACAATTTCGCCCTCGCCCGCCTGGTGACTGTCATGGCCGGCACCGGAACGCCGGACGGCATGAGGAACCATAGGACTTCCGTATGTTTGAAGGGCCTTGCAGTATTCGATTCCCAGAATATCATTGGGAAAGTCCCGAGAGGCGGCATGCCCTTCCGGGAAAACAGAGCTCAGGGCAATTGCGCGCGCCGCGGCAAAGGAATTCCCCCGGGCAAGCTCCATCTTCAGCTTTTCTATGACCGCCGGGTGAGAGAGGCGCCGGGCGCATTCCTCCAAAGCGGCGGTGTCTCCGCTCTCACTGCCGAAACTGATATCGGTAATACAGCCCAGGTTTTCCAACAGACTGATCCCGCCCTGGGCAAAATGCTCCGCGGTGGACATCGCCCAAGGCAAAGGCAGCTCCAGAACCAGATCTACCCCATTTTTCAGGGCGCAGAGGGAACGTGTCCATTTGTCAGCGGCGGCAACCTCGCCCCTCTGGACAAAATGCCCGCTCATGACCGCGACCACGCCGTCGGCCCCCTGACGCCGGGTTTGTGCAATATGATAAGCGTGCCCGTTATGAAAAGGATTGTATTCTGCAATTACGCCATAATTTCGCTTTTGTTCCGACATTTCAACGAGATCTCCTTGAAATCAGAAATAAAATATACTATTATAAATAAGGTAACTCTATCATAGGAAATTTTGCGCTTTTTTTCAAGTAGACAGGCGCAGAAACAATACTAGGAGGCAATAAAGAACATGAAGATTTTGGTTATCAATGCCGGAAGCTCCTCCATGAAGTACCAGCTGATCAACATGGAAGACGAGTCCGTCATTGCAAAGGGCAACTGCGAGCGCATCGGTATTGATGGAAAGCTTACTCATAAAACCGCGGACGGCAGGATGAAGTCTGTGGAAGTCAATATGCCGAACCATACGGAGGCTTTTATGCGGATTAAGGACGCTCTGCTGGACAGCGAGGTCGGCGTCTTAAAGGACTTGTCTGAAATCGCCGCTGTGGGCCATAGAATCGTCCAGGGCGGTTCTATCTTCAATCATTCGGTGCTGGTGGATGAAAAGGTGATCGACGATATTGAAGGACTGGCCGATTTAGCGCCCTTGCACAACCATGCTCATGTTCAGGGAATCCGCGCCTGCCGTGAGGTGTTCGGCACCGAGGTACCAGAGGTGGTTGTTTTTGATACCGCTTTCCATTCTACCATGCCGCCAAAGGCTTATATGTTCCCGATTCCTTATGAGTATTATGAAAAATATAAAATCCGCCGCTATGGCTTTCACGGCACTTCTCACCGTTATGTCAGCCAGAAGTGCGCGGAGGTGATGGGCAGAGACATCAAAGATTTGAAGATTATCACCTGCCATTTGGGCAATGGTTCTTCCATTACCGCTGTTGACGGTGGAAAATGTGTGGATACCAGTATGGGACTGACCCCGTTGGACGGCTTTATGATGGGAACCCGTACTGGAACTCTGGATCCTTCTGTTGTCACTTATATTGCGGAAAAAGAAGGAATGTCCCCAAAGGATATGGACACCCTCTTGAATAAGAAATCCGGCCTGTTGGGTATTTCCGGTATTTCCAGCGACGACAGGGATGTGAGCGCCGCGGCGGATGAGGGAAATCCCAGGGCAAAGCTGGCCCAGGAAATGCTGGAATATGAAATCAAGAAATTTATCGGCGCTTATGTGGCTGTTCTCAACGGTGTGGATGCTATCGTGTTTACCGCCGGCATCGGCGAGAATCAGCCCCGTCACCGTGAAAAGGTCTGTGACGAGCTGGGATACTTAGGCGTGAAGATTGATCATGAACTGAACAATCAATATATCCACGGGCTGGAGGGTGAAATTTCCACTCCCGATTCCAAGGTAAAGGTGTACGTTCTGTGCACCAATGAAGAAATTATGATTGCCCGGGACACCAAGGCGATAGTGGAAGGTATGAAGAAGTAAGGACAGGATTTAACGGCAAAAGAGCGGAGACCGCCCCCCCAAGGCGGTCTCCGCTCTTTTGCTTGCCGCTCATAAGAAAAAATTTTTTGCAATATACGGAAGAAGAAAAAACTTCAAGGGCAAATTCCCCTCCGGTATCCGCCGGCAAAGCCTTCCCTCCCTTTTTATGAAATTTTTCCCTTACCGTGTTTATAAAAAGAATATGTTTTATAGGCCGGCTCACCATATAAAAAAGAAATTTTATGTATTTTATGACATCAGAAAAATTCAGCGGCTCCCGCATCGCCAGAAGCCGCCTGAAAAATGTTAATGGGTATTTTTTTCTTCGATAACGGTGCGTTCGCGGAACAGAAGGGAAATGCACCAGACGCCTGCCAGTCCAACGAGGGTATAAATAATCCGGCTGACAATGGCGTCCTGGCCGCCAAAGATCCAGGCGACGATATCAAAACGGAAAATACCGATAGAACCCCAGTTGATTGCGCCGATAATCGTCAGCAGCAACGCGAGTTTGTCTAACATCCTTTTCAACTCCTTGTAATTGGATTCGCTGTTAGTGTGTCCGGAAGGAAGTCATTTATCCTAAATTTTATTTTTAGTTTTTGATTACGCCTGTCGACAGAGCATTGGAAATCTGCTTTTATGCGTTTTCTCATTTTTTTAAGATTTTGAAAATATTGGAAGGTTTCTTGATATTTTTAATTCCCCATGCTATGATAACCAAAAAACGCTAAAAAAGTAAAAAACTTAAAAAGGATTTGATTGATGACACTGGATAATTGCGCGGACAAGCTGGTAGACAGGTTAAAATCCATGCAAATACCATACGGATTTCGTTGTAAGGAAGATGTGGAAAAACGAAAAAGGACACAGGCCGGTTTTTAAAGACAGCTTTGAATTTAAAAAAAAAATAAAATGGGAAAGGATAAAAAATCTATGAAAAATTACAGGTGCCTGATATTATTTCCTATTGATGAGGAAGATAAGAAACGTCTGGAGGAGAAGTTCCCAAATTTGGAAATTACATATAGCCAGCCGGACGAGGTATCCATCAGGGAAATTGGAAATGCGGATATCGTTATCGGGAATCCTAAAGTGGCCCAGCTGAAATATGCGGCAAAGCTGCAATGGCTTCAGCTGCGCAGCGCGGGAGCAGATGAATACGCTTCCTGCCCATATTTGGGGGAAAAGGTGCTTTTGACCAATGGCAGGGGGGCTTACGGCAGCCGTCTGGCGGAATATATGCTTGGGGGAATTCTCGCCCTGCAAAAGCATTTTCCTGCTTATTGGGAGCATCAGAAGAGAAGAGAATGGAAAAAAGAGGGACTTGTCCGTCAGATTGCCGGGTCTGTGGTTTTAGTGCTTGGAGTGGGTGATATCGGCGGTACCTTTGCGAAATACTGCAAAGCGATGGGCGCTTATGTGATAGGGC
Organism: Clostridiales bacterium; assembly: GCA_019419895.1. Classification (GTDB taxonomy): domain Bacteria; phylum Bacillota; class Clostridia; order Oscillospirales; family Acutalibacteraceae; genus JAHZIE01. Next base: position 4,817 of record JAHZIE010000050.1, read on the forward strand.
TTCGCAGGCAGGAAGGGCGTCCCTGTGATACTGTGGATGAAATTTACGGGATCGGCAGTCTCGACAAGCTTTTACCCCGGGCGGACATTGTAGCCATGTGCCTGCCCAATACGCCCCAGACAGCAGGCGTAATAGGCGAAAGGCAGCTGGCCTTCATGAAGGAGGGCGCGATTCTTGTCAATGTGGGGAGGGGAATTGCGGTGGATACGCCGTCCCTTTGCGCTGCTTTGGAGAGGGGAAAGCTGTATGGCGCCGTGCTGGATGTGACAGAGGAGGAACCGCTGCCCGCTGATCATCCCCTCTGGCAGTATGACAACGTCATCTTAACGCCTCATATCGCTGGAACCTTTGATCAAAAGGAAGGGTTCCATAATTTTTATCTGATTGCGGAGGAGAATATTTCCAGATTTTTTGAGGGGAAGACGTTGCGGAATCTGGTTGATAGAGAACTTCTTTATTGAATGAAAGAGGGATTGGGAAAAAATACAGGTACTGAAATTTCTGAGATTTAGCAGAAAATATGCTCTGAGAATTACTTGCTGATTTTTAAATAATTGGATATTTCCAGTATGGGACAGACCGGCGGTCTGGTTGCGGTCTGTAAAAGGATATTCTTTAAGCTAATCTGAATGGGAAGCTGGACAAACTTCCCATTCATTAGACAAGTCAGGGGGGAATTTTCGTTCCTACGTTCTCTGAAGATTCAAAATTAAGCTGCGTAACGGTGTCAAGCTTGTAAAAAGCATTAAATATGTACTGGTATGTACCGGATATGCACTTTACAGACTTCATCTTTGGTCGTAGAATTTTCCCTTTTCAGAATAATGGTGCGGGGCGGCAGTTCCTTTCTGCCGCCCCTTATCCGCCTACTGGCCAAGGTGCCGGCGGGGCCGTCAACGTCGGCTGGCTTTGCTATTACCAGAAGTCGTATCTATCTTGTGACACGATGTTTACACATTTCTGTTTTTCCACACTTGGGGCAGGTTAATCTGCGTTTTGTAAAAGTGTGACGGCTTTTTACATATTCATCCATGCTTGGAACAAAGAGCGTCTTGCAATATGGACATTCAAAATAACCCGTTCTAATGTCAAGCATCGCGGCAGCCGTTATACCCGTTACTGCCACTGCGATAGACAACACAATCAATATAATCCGTACAATCGCAGGTAGGTCAATAAAGGACGCTATGACAATTAGGGCGCATACAGCAATGATAGTAATTGCACCAGTAATAATGGACAGCGCCATTCTTTTCCTGTTTTCTTCATTTTCTTTCATCAGGTTTATCATGTTTCCCTCCGCTTTCTTTTGATAATCATTCGAGGAAACCTTTTCACCCGAAAGCAAATCGTTGACAGTAATATCTAATGCCGCGCACAATGGTAGCATAAGAGAAACTTCAGGAAGTCCTTTTCCACGCTCCCATTTGGAAATGGTTTTGTCGCTAATGGAAAGCGCGTCGGCAAGCTGCCTTTGGGTAAGGTTCTTTAATTTTCTTGATTCAGCTATAAATTTACCGATTCCGATTTGGTCCATTCATTTCTGCCCTCCTTTCTGTCTTTATTGTAGGTAATGGGTGACTTAATAAACACACACGGAGTGTAGAGTTCCTTATATCTGCGGAATATCTACGGAGCGTAGAGCTTAATTTCCCCCCTTGCTCTGCCCTGAAACATTATACAGATACGAATTCTTGTACATTATTTTCTCTTTTTTACAAGGGAATAATGGACTGCTGTCTATCAGGTTTTTATGTGTCACTTTATGGCACATGAGCCTTTTCCTCCTGATTCCAGTACGGCCGTAAATATGAGAAAAAATAAACCTTAATGATAAAAAAGAGCTCCTTTTTAGACGACTGTGACAGGAAGCCGCCGTAAAAGAAGCAGGATGAATGGACGGGCGCAATGATAGGACGCATATCCCAAGAAAACAGGGCAAAAGGGAAAAGTTATGGGAAAAGGCTAGGAGTGCTTTTGTTTCCATTCCTTGATTTGTTCCAGCCGAGCCTTGAATTTGGCTTCCAGTCCCTGTTCTCCCGGCTGATAATATTCTCTGCCTAAAAGGGAATCAGGAAGGCACTGCATGGCGGTCAGCTTGTCGGGAAAGTCATGGGCATACTGGTAGCCCTTGCCATAGTCGAGTTCCTTCATCAAATCTGTAACGGCATTCCGGATTGCCAGGGGGACAGGTTCTGAAATCCGGCTGAGAGCATCCTTTTTTGCCGTTTCATAAGCTATATAAAGGGAGTTTGATTTGGGAACCATCGACATATAGACGACGGCCTCGGCCAAATTGACGGCGCATTCAGGCATGCCGATGAAATGACAGGCCTGGTAGGCGGCGACCGCGATTTCCAGAGCCTTGGGATCGGCCAGACCGATATCCTCGCTGGCAAAACGAATGACACGGCGGGCCACATAGAGGGGATCTTCCCCCGCTTCCAGCATACGGGCAAGCCAATAGATCGCCGCGTCCGGATCCGAATTGCGCATGGATTTATGAAGGGCGGAAATAATGTTGTAATGTTCTTCTCCCTTTTTGTCGTAAAGAAGAGATTTTTTTGAAGTACACTGTATCACTGTCTCTTTTGTCACTATGACCTTATTCCCGTCGACCTCTCCGTTGAGCACCGCCATTTCCAGAGTGGAAAGAGCGGTGCGGGCATCCCCATTGGCAAAGACGGCAATGCTTTCCAACAGATCCGGAGAAATGGTGATTTCCTGTCCCGGAAAGCCGCGGGGATCGGTAAGAGCCCGCTGGAGAAGGGAAAGCAAATCTTCTGAAGTAAGCGCGTGTAGAACAAAAATCTTGCACCGGGAAAGAAGAGCTCCATTGATTTCAAAAGAAGGATTTTCTGTTGTGGCCCCGATTAGGATTATGCTTCCTTTTTCTACAAAAGGAAGAAAGGCGTCCTGCTGGGCTTTATTGAAGCGATGGATTTCATCGACAAATACAATAGTTCTTTCCCCATAACGCTGATTATCCTCCGCCCGTTGCATGACGGCGCGGATTTCTTTTATGCCGCTGGTGACAGCGGAAAAATTGATAAACGCGGCCCTGGTGCGATTGGCAATGACTCTGGCAAGGGTAGTTTTTCCCACGCCGGGCGGTCCCCAGAAGATCATGGAGGAAATGCGATCGCTTTCGATCAAACGGCGCAGTATTTTCCCTTTGCCAAGAAGATGCTGCTGCCCGACATATTCCTCCAATGTCCGGGGGCGCAGTCTGGCCGCGAGAGGCTGGTTTTCTTCACGTCCGAATAAAGTACTCTGCTCCATAAAATTCCCTCCAATTGAAAAGATAGAATACACTTTTGCAATGCTCTATGCAGCATTATTCAGCAAACAGAGACGCGGCACTGTGGGATAAACAATCGCCGCGGACAGAAGGAAGGTCCGCGGCGGCTGAAGTGGTACTATCATATGGCGTCCGCCCCGGAGGGAAAGACGTCAATTTTTCAGGCTTTGCAAGGGGGCGGGAATGCGTCCGCCGCGGGAAATGAAACGCGCGGGGGAATGACGGTTGATTTCCATAATGGGACCATTGCCCAGCAGTCCGCCAAAGTTCAATTCCTCTCCGGCTTTTTTGCCGATGGCGGGAATGACACGGACCGCCGTTGTTTTGGAGTTAACCATGCCGATGGCAGCCTCGTCGGCGATGATGCCGGAAATAATTTCAGCGGAGGTATCGCCGGGAATGGCTATCATATCCAATCCCACAGAGCAGACAGCCGTCATGGCCTCAAGCTTTTCAAGACGGAGGGAACCACACCGGGCGGCGTCAATCATACCGGCATCCTCTGTGACCGGAATGAAGGCGCCGGACAGGCCACCCACATGGGAAGAAGCCATGGTGCCCCCTTTTTTGACGGCGTCATTCAACAGGGCGAGGGTGGCTGTTGTACCATAGCAGCCGCATTTTTCAAGCCCCATTTCTTCAAGAATATGGGCGACAGAATCTCCGACAGCCGGGGTGGGGGCCAGGGAAAGATCGACAATCCCAAAAGGGACACACAGGCGGCGGGATGCTTCCTGCGCTACCAGCTGGCCCACGCGGGTGATTTTAAAAGCTGTTTTCTTCACAATGTTCGCCACTTCGGTAATATCACAATCGCCGGCCTTTTTCAGAGCGGCGCTCACAACGCCTGGGCCGGAGACGCCGACGTTAATCACGCAGTCGGGCTCTCCCGGACCGTGGAAGGCTCCCGCCATAAATGGGTTGTCTTCAGGGGCGTTACAGAAAACAACCAGCTTGGCCGCGCCGATGCAGTCGCGGTCCGCGGTGATTTCAGCGGTTTGGCGGACGATCCGTCCCATCATCGCGACGGCGTCCATATTGATTCCAGTCTTTGTCGAACCGATGTTGACCGAGGAACAGACATGCTCCGTTTCATTCAGAGCCTCTGGGATACTCTGGATCAAGGCGTAATCTCCGGGACCAAAGCCCTTGTGGACCAAAGCGGAATATCCGCCGATGAAATTGACACCGACGGTACGCGCCGCCCGCTCCAGCGCTAAGGCGAATTTCACCGGGTTGCGGGACTGGCAGGCGGCCGCGATCATGGCGATAGGGGTGACGGCGATGCGCTTGTTGACGATGGGCACGCCGTACTCAGCCTCAATATCCTCGCCGGTTTTCACCAGGTCTTTGGCGTAGCGGCAGATTTTGTCATAAATATTTTGGCATGCGGTGTCGATATCCGGATGAATGCAGTCCAACAGGGAAATTCCCATAGTGATGGTACGCACGTCCAGATGCTCGTTTTGGATCATGGAAATCGTTTCCAATATGTCTCTTGAATTCAGCATGTAACGTTACTCCTTTATGAAGGCGGATAATTAAGTTTTAGATCCGGTGCATGGAATTAAAAATGTCCTCATGCATGACGTGGATCTGAAGATTGTTCTTTTCCCCCAATTCTTTAAGCTGCTGGGAAAAATCGGCGAAGGGAATTGCCGAATCGGTAATTTCCACCATCATAATCATGGCAAACATATCCTGTAAAATCGACTGGGTGACCTCGACGACATTCATGCCGGCTTTTGCGCAGACGGCGGAAACGTTGGCCAGGATTCCGACCATATCTTTTCCAATGACGGTTATCACAGCGCGCATCTTTATAATACCTCCCAAATTCAGCCCTTCCAATCAGGAAGGGAATATTTATACCTTACTATCATATCACATATAGATAGTTTTTTGAATCAAAACCCGAAAGAATTTTCGCTTAATTTCTCTATTTTTGCTTTGGGAAATATGTTATTATAAACTAAAATACTTTGTTTTTTCGGCATTTTTGCCCAATTACGTTTTTTTAGCCGGGGAGGATATCTATGCAGGAATTTAAAGCTTTTGAATGCCACTGCCATACCTGTCATTCCAGGGATGGAAGAAATTCGGTGGAGGAAATGTGCCGCCGGGCGGCGGAGCTTGGACTGGCATCCATTACTATCACCGATCACTGTGAGATCAACGAGTATTATTCTGATGCTTACCATGATTCGATCCGCAGATCCTTTGAGGACATTCAGAAGGCCAAGGAACGCTTCAGAGGGAAAATTTCTGTCTTTGCCGGTTTGGAGCTGGCACAGGCGGTTCATAATTTGAAATACGCGGAGGATGCCGTAAATTCCAATCCCTATGATTTTATTCTGGGTTCTATTCATAATATCAGGGAGGAACAGGACTTTTTCTTCCTTGATTACAGCAAAACAGATGTAAAGCATTTTCTGAGGCTTTATTTTCAGGAAATTATGGAATTGATTGAATGGGGGAATTTTGACTCCTTGGCCCATTTGACCTATCCCTTGCGGTATATTGTCGGTGAACACCATATTCCTGTGGAATTGGAGGAATTTGGCGAAGCGATTGATTCTATTCTGCACAGGCTGGCTGTTCAGGATAAGGCGTTGGAGATCAATACTTCCGGCCTGAGACAGGCTATCGGCGACACCCTGCCCGGCAGGGAGCTGGTGGAACGCTTCCGAAAGGCGGGAGGGCGCTATTTGACGGTGGGCTCTGATGCCCACCGCACGGAGGATTTGGGCAAGGGGCTCCAGACGGGCTATGCCTTGGCAAAGGATCTGGGGTTCGGAGGGGTGGTCCGATATGAGCGCAGGCGGCCCCGCTTGTTCCGGTTTTGATTTTTTCAAATTTGAAAACCGCGGCGCGGGGAAGGAAAGTCGAAAATTGACAGAAGGGTAACTTTGAGCTATAATCAAGGTTACTTTCCTTATATAGAAATATTCTATAAACACATTTCCAGATGAAGGATTATGATTGAAAGGGTGATTGACATGGAAGAAAAGATTTTGAGGCTGCTCCAGAAAAACGCAAGGATGAGTAAGGAAGAAATCGCTGTGATGCTCGGAATATCGGAGGAAGAAGTAGAGGCGCAGATAGCGGCGTTTGAAGCCAGGGGAGTCATTAAGGGATATACGGCGGTTATCGACTGGGAAAAGGTCGGCAGCAACCATGTCAGCGCTCTGATTGAGCTGAAGGTTGCCCCGAAAAAGGACTGCGGCTTTGATGAAACCGCCAAGCAGGTGATGGAGCTCAAAGAGGTGGAAAGCGTTTATCTCATGTCGGGAGGCTATGATCTTTTGGTAGAGGTGAAGGGAACTTCTTTCCAGGAGATAGCAATGTTTGTAGCCAAGAGGCTTTCCCCTATGGATTCCGTACTTTCTACCACCACCCACTTCCTGCTGACCAAATATAAAGAGGATGGTATCCGTATTAATGGAGGCAGGGAAGAGGAGAGGAGGAGCATGGTACTGTGATCGACTATAGCTCTCTACTCAACGATAAAATCAAGCATGTGA
>JAHZIE010000050.1:11651-17202 GCA_019419895.1 Clostridiales bacterium
CCGCCGCTTTTTTGATATTGCCAACCAAATGGACGATGTTATTTCCCTGAGCATTGGAGAACCGGACTTTTCTACTCCCTACCATGTGCGCGATGTAGCAATCAAATCCCTTCAGAAGGGACGTACCTGGTATTCTCCCAACCGGGGATTCGCGGATTTATGCGAGGAAATCGTTAATTATTATCACAGGCGCTTTCATCTTTCTTATGACGCAAAGAAAGAGGTCATTGTCACGGTGGGCGGTTCAGAAGCCATTGACGCATGTATCAGGACTTTGGTTTCGCCGGGGGATGAGGTCCTCATCCCCCAGCCCAGCTTTGTCTGCTATGTTCCTTTGACAGAAATGGCGGGAGGAATTCCCGTGCCTATCGAAACTAAGGCGGAAAACGGATTCCGGCTCACCGCGGAGGAGCTGCGGGCTAAAATCACTCCGAAAACCAAGCTTCTCATCCTCCCTTATCCCAATAATCCCACTGGAGGCGTCATGCGCCGGGAGCATTTGGAGGAGATTGCCTCTGTTTTGAGAGAAACCAATATCATGGTGCTTTCTGATGAAATTTATGGGGAGCTTACTTATGGAGGGACACCCCATGTTTCTATCGCCTCTCTGGATGGAATGTGGGAACGCACCATTGTGGTCAGTGGTTTTTCCAAGACCTACGCCATGACCGGGTGGAGGCTGGGTTATGCTCTGGGGCCGGAGCCGGTTCTCACCCAGATGCTCAAGCTCCATCAGTTTGCCATTATGAGCTCTCCCACCACGGCCCAGTATGCGGGGGTGGAGGCGCTGCGCCATGGTGACAACGATATTGAGATGATGCGGAGCGAATATGATATGCGCCGGCGTTTTCTGGTTGACGGTCTGAGAAAAATTGGACTGGACTGCTTTGATCCGGAAGGGGCTTTTTATGTTTTTCCCTCCATCCAGAAAACGGGGATGAGTTCGGAGGATTTTTGCAAGGAACTGCTTTACAGGGAAAAAATTGCGGTTGTTCCTGGCAGTGCCTTTGGAGATTCGGGAGAAGGCTTTGTGAGAATATCCTATTCCTATTCTCAGGAGCATTTGAACCTGGCTTTGAAGCGTATCGGGCGCTTTGTGGCTACACTGTAAGCAAAAACGCTGGACAGGCTGGAGTGGAAAAGAGTGAAGATAAAAGCGAAGGCTTATGCTAAGATAAATCTGACCCTGGATATTCTGGGAAAAAGAGAGGATGGGTATCATGCCCTTCAAATGCTCATGCAGTCGGTTTCTCTGCATGACATTGTAACAGTGGAATTGCGGGCGGAGCCGGGAATTGTTGTGACGGCGGATGCCCGCTGGCTGTCATGCGACAGGAAAAATACGGCATATCTGGCCGCCGCTTATTTTTTGGAGGAAACAGGTGTTTATGGCAGAGGGGTTTCCATACATTTACAGAAAAGAATTCCCGCTCAGGCAGGGCTGGCCGGCGGCAGCGCGGACGCCGCTGCGGTTATTCTGGCGCTTAATGAGCTGTGCTGTACGGGGTTAAAGGAGCGTGCTCTGTGCAAAATCGGCGCGCGGGTGGGGGCGGATGTCCCTTTCTGTCTTTTAGGCGGAACCATGCTGGCGGAAGGGAGCGGGGAAATCCTCAGCCAAATGCCGTCGCTGGGAGAAAACGACGGATGTTTTGTTCTGGTCAAGCCTATGGAGGGGATTTCCACAAGCGACGCGTACCGTCTGGCTGATTCTGTTTCTCTTGATTTTCATCCCGATACTAGCGCGGCGGTTGAGGCGCTGTGTAGGAGAGATATCCGCGGCATTGCGGGAGCAATGGAAAATAGTTTTGAGCGGGTTTACCATAAGGCCAATCATACTTTGGTGGATGTGGAGCGGATTGACGCTATTAAAGAAAAGATGCTGCAAAACGGCGCCCTTGGAGCCTGTATGACCGGCAGCGGGACAACTGTTTTTGGTTTTTTTGATAGAAAGGAAACCGCGCTGGCATGTGAGGCAGTCCTTGGAAAATATTTTGAGAATTTTTTTTTCTGTACTCCCGTTCCCAAGGGATGTGAATTGGAAACGCTGGAAGAATAGCGGAAGGATCTGCCTTTGAAAATAGAAGGTTCTCTTGTAAAAATGAGTCTGAAAAACAACCGAGGCAGATAATCTCAAGTAAAAATTTGAAATAGATGGAAAGATATTTCCGTGAGGACGGAATATCCTTCCATTTTTTATTAGCTGGAATGACGCGGAGAACTGAGGGGAAAGGCAATAAGAAATAGAAATTTAGGAAAGATTCAAAGCCCGCCGCGCCGGGGAATCTCCGGGGGAAGAGAGGACAGGATTCGGTGAGAGCAAATCTGCGATTGATTTGTTCCGGGACTATGTGATTTTGTGTTTTTCTAGCGGGTTTTGACGGTCTGTTAAGATGGGGCTGAACGGGATAGGATGGTATTGGGAAACTTTTTTTCTCATTTGTGGATTTAAAAATGCTGTTGAGCTGTTGAATATCCTTTGGGGATCCCGTCCATACTTTTGTCAGCGGTAAAAAGCCTGTTAAGCTGGATGATAAAAGAAAGGACGGATGGCTTCTATGGGAAAATTTCAGAGCACATGCCAGATATCCGCGGATGTAAGGAAAAGATTACATACATTGGAGAAAGCGGTTTGTATTGCCTTTCTTCTGAGCATGCTGTTTTCCATGCTGGGCTTCAAAAGCCAGTGCGAGGATATCAGTGACAGGGTGCTGAGGCTTCATGTGTTGGCAAACTCCGATACCGGGGAGGATCAGGAGCTGAAGCTTAAGGTACGTGACAGAATTTTGAAAGAAGCGGACGGAATGCTGGAAAAGGCTGTGAATCGGGCATCTGCTGAGGAAATCCTCGCCCCTCAGCTGGAGCTGCTGGAAGCGGCGGCCCAGGATGAGATCCACCGTCAGGGCTATTCCTATCCGGTCAAGGTGGAACTAGCCAATATGTATTTTACGACAAGACAGTATGAAACGGTGACGCTCCCGGCCGGAATGTATGACGCGGTTCGGGTGACGATTGGAGAGGGAAAGGGAAAAAACTGGTGGTGCGTGCTGTTTCCCCCTATGTGTCTGTCTGCCGCTACCCAGCAGCAGGAGCTGGAGGCGGTTTTAACACCGGAGGAAAATGAAATTGTCCAGGAAAGCAGTTCTTTTGAAGTGAAATTCAAGGTGGTGGAATGGTGGGAATCCGCCTGTCAATGGTTCCGTTCTCTGACAGGTCAGACTGAAGAATACAGTAGGGGATGTCAGGAGAATTCTTGAAAACGGAAGCTTTGAAAAAATCCGTCAGCGGGGAGTTTATGCCCGGCCGGCGGGTTTTTCTTATTTTTAGAAGTCCGCGGCACCCAGATGGTCCATAGAAATACGGAAGAGATCCTTTGTGAATCGTATAAGCATGTGAGGAAAAGAAAGTTGCAAAGAGTAAGAGATGATTTTTCTCTGAATGCGTGTTATAATAGATGAAAATTGAACGCACGCGGGCCTTGCAGGGCGGTTGGCGGTCAGGGAGGGGAGAGATAAAAATGCTGGAAATGAGGACGCTGAAGGAAGCAGAGCTCCCGGAAGCGATGAAGCTGGTATGGGAGGTTTTTCTGGAGTTTGAAGCCCCGGAATATTCCCGGCAGGGGATAGAAGAATTCCGGTCTTTTCTTTCCCCGCAGCAGATAGGAAAAGCGGTTGGGCACGGGGAAATCGCCCTTTGCGCCGCCTTTTGGGAGAAAGCCATGTCCGGAGTCATGGCTGTGCGGAACAAAAAACATCTCTGCCTCCTTTTTGTCAAAAGGGAGTTTCAAAGAAGGGGAATCGGCCGGGAGCTTCTTTCCTGGGCGAAAGGGGAAAGCGGAGGATGTCTGACGGTTCACGCGTCTCCCTATGGGATCCCCTTTTATCTTGCCACCGGATTCACGGCCGACGGGCCGGAACGAGAAGAAAATGGAATCCGGTATACCCCTATGACCTGGAAAGGGTGAGGAGAGGAGGAAAAGGGATGCTTCATTTTGTGCTTGGGCGCGCCGGCGCTGGAAAAACGGAATATGTCCGCAGCCTTCTGTGCCGCTGCGCCAAGGAATTTGAGGCGGAGAAGGGAAAAAAATACCGCCGCCTTTTTTTTATTGTGCCGGAGCAGAACTCATTTGAAAGTGAGCGGAGCATGCTGGAACGGCTGGGAGAACACGAGGCTGGACGTGTGGAGGTGCTCAGCTTTACGCGGCTTGTGGACAGCGTCATGAGGGAATACGGAGGCCTCGCGGGACGCAGACTGGATGACTGTGGAAGGACGCTGTTTATGGGGCTTGCCCTGTCCCAGACGGCGGAGCAATTGGATATGTTCCGCAAAAATGTGGATAATGATGAGTTTTCGGCTTTGCTGCTTCAGACAGTGGCGGAATTGAAGATGGGAGGAATTACGCCAGATAAGCTGGAGACAGCGGGGGACTCCCTGCCGGATGGCACTCTGAAAAAAAAGGCGAAGGAGCTTTCTATTGTCTTTTCCGCCTATCAGGCATTGGTGGCCCAAAGCTATGTGGATCCGCAGGATGATTTTATGAGGCTGGAACAGATATTGGAGACTCATCCCTTTTTTGAGGATTGTCTGGTTGTGCTGGACGCTTTTAAAGGATTTACCGCCCAGGAATTTCATATTCTGGAAAAGGTGCTCCGTCAGGCAAAGGACAGTTACATTACCCTGTGTACTGACCAGCTTCGGCCCCAGGAAGATCCGGTAGGGCTTTTTGCCCCTGTCCAGAGGACGGCGGGGATATTTCTGCGGATGGCGAGATGCCAGGGGATCGAAATCGCCCATCCTGTCCATTTGGAACCGGGACGCCGTTTTAAAAATCCGGAGCTTTCCACCCTGGAGGCGCTGATTTTCCGGGAGGGAGCGGCGGCTGCCCCTTTTCCCTGCCGCCATGTGGAGATCATCTCCGCCGGCAACCGGTATGATGAGGCGGACTACGCCGCGCGGATGATCCGGCGGCTTGTGAGAAAAGAAAATTACAGATACAGGGAGATTGCCGTGATTATGCGCAGGGAATCGGATTACAGCGGTGTGATCGACAGCGCCCTGGAAAAATATGACATTCCTTATTTCATGGATCTTCCTCAGAATGTGGAATCCAAGCCGTTGATGGCTTTCGTTTTGGCCGCTATGGAGGCGGTGGATTCCCACTGGAATTCCGACGCTGTTTTCCGCTGTTTGAAAACCGGGATGACCGGGCTTTCCACAGAGGAAATCGCCGAATTGGAAAACTACTGCTTTATATGGGGGATTTCCGGAAGCAAATGGGAAACGCCATGGACAGGAAATCCCGACGGCTTTCAGGAAGGTTTTTCTGAGGAACAGGAGGAAAGGCTGAAGGCTGTCAACAGCGCCAGGGAGTTCATTATTTCCGCTCTGTCGCCCCTCAGGCCCTCCGGTGGAAAAAAGGGCGGGGAGGCCTATGCCGCGGCGGTTTATCAAGTGCTGATCCAGGTGGGGGCTCCCGGCCACCTCAGGGAAACAGCGGAAAACTTCCGTCGCCAGGGACTGCCCAATTTGGCGGAGGAACAGCTGAGGCTGTGGG
>JAHZIE010000050.1:17212-17420 GCA_019419895.1 Clostridiales bacterium
TTAATGAAGATTTTGGATCAGACCGCGCTGGTGCTTAAGGAATATCCCCTGGAATGGAAGCAGTACCGTAAACTGCTGGAAAAGGCTATCCGCACAGCGGAGATTTCCTTTATTCCCCAGAATTTGGACGAGGTGCTGGTGGGAGGCGCGGACCGTATCCGCCCGGCAAGCCCCAGAGCGGTGCTGATCCTTGGAGCGAACCAGGGGA
>JAHZIE010000051.1 GCA_019419895.1 Clostridiales bacterium
CCTCGAGCGGGCTGGAGAGGGAGCCCCTCCCTCTGCACGTGACCTCTACGAATACCACAAAAGCTCCGTCCGGCGCAATGATATCGATTTCTCCGAACCGGGTAGTATAGTTTCTCTTAAGAATCCTGTAGCCCTTTCCCTCCAAAATCCGGCAGGCCATTTCCTCCGCCCCGGCCCCTTTTTCATTCATGCCGACGCCTCTTTTCTTCTACTTCTTTTCTTTCCAAAGCTTTTTTAAAAAACTCCGCCTGTGGATGGGAGAAGCCCCGTAATCACGGATCAGCTGCATGTGCAGGGCCGTTCCGTACCCCTTGTGCTTTTCAAACTGATACTGGGGATACAGCTCCGCCATTTGAAGCATAAACCGATCCCTGCTAACCTTGGCAAGAATAGAAGCCGCCGCAATAGAAGCGGAAAGGGAATCTCCTTTGACCACCGCCTTGGCCGGAATTGACAGAGGCGGCAGGCGGTTGCCGTCTATCAAAGCAAAATCCGCTTTCTTTTCAAGCTCTTCTACCGCCCGTTTCATGGCAAGATAGGTCGCGTTTAAAATATTATATTCTTCTATTTCCTCCACACTGGCGCATGCAATTCCAAAGGCCTCCGCCTGTTCGGTAATTTGATCAAACAAAAGCTCCCGCTTTTTTTCACTGAGCTTTTTGGAATCGTTAATTCCTTCAATCGCATGCTCCAGGGGAAGGATCACCGCCGCGGCATATACCGGTCCAGCCAAGGGTCCACGGCCGGCCTCATCAACACCGCATACAGCCTGAAAGCCCGCGGCGGCCGCTTCCCGTTCAAAAGCAAACCAATCCATGTCAGCCCTCCTTTACCTGTTCAATGGTAATACGACCAATTTTTCCTCCGCGGAATTCGTCCAGAATGGTAATGGAGGCCCGTTCCGTATCTACTTCCCCGCCTGAGATCAGCATTCCTCTTTTTTTGCCAATCAGTCTAACGACAGCAAGGCCTTCAGTTTCCGGCAGTTCCTTGAGCTTGTATCTTTGACAAAGCAGTTGGGGATATTCTTCCGCCAAAAGCTGGGCCAAACGGGCGGCAAGCTGCTCAATATCTACTACCTCATCCCTTACAGCACCGGTAAAAGCCAAATGCTCCCCTACCAGGGGATCCTCAAACTTAGGCCACAGGACTCCAGGAGTATCCAGCAGCTCATAGCCCTTCCCCATAGAAAACCACTGGCTGCCCCGTGTGACCCCTGGGCGATCCTCCACCTTGGCGCGGCCGCCACTGATCATCTTATTAATAAAAGAAGATTTTCCCACATTGGGAACACCGACAATCATGAGTTTGATAGGGCGGCCTGACATTCCTTTTTGTTCCCATCCTGCAATTTTTTCCTTCAACAGCTCCCTGACCGCCGGAAGCACCTGCCCCAGTCCTTTTCCCGACTTACAGTCGACAGGAAGGGCAATTTCCTTCTCCGACTGAAGCCTTCGCACCCATTTTTTAGTTTGGGCATCATCCGCCATATCACATTTATTCATTAAAATGAGTCTCGGCTTATTCCCAATCATCCCGTTCAACTCAGGATTCCGGCTGCTGACGGGGATTCTCGCGTCAATGATTTCCAATACCGCATCCACCAGAGAAATGGATTCCTGCATTTTTCTCTTTGTTTTTGTCATATGGCCGGGGAACCACTGAACTTTGGTAATCTCTTCCATAATATGGTTTCCTTCCTTTTTAACTTCTCTACCATATCCTATGCCGCAGCTTCCGCCGTCTATGACACCACAGGATATGGAAATGCCCATATAAAGCAAAAAAGGGACTTGCGTCCCTTTTTGTGATTAACCGATTTGCTCTTTTACCTTAGCAGCCTTACCAACCCTGTCACGCAGGTAATAAAGCTTGCTTCTGCGGACGCGGCCTTTTCTGATAACCTTGACAGCCTTAACATTCGGGGAATGAATGGGAAAAACCCTTTCAACGCCAACACCGTAAGAAACACGGCGAACTGTAAAGGTCTCAGCCACACCACTGCCCTTCTTGGCAATGACGGTGCCTTCAAATGCCTGTACTCTCTCTCTGTCTCCCTCGCGGATATTGACGTCCACACGAACAGTGTCGCCAATCCCAAAGGATGGGAGCTCAGCCTTCTGAGAGTCTGCTGCAATCAGTTTCAATGCATCCATGATAAAAATCCTCCTTCATTTTCCGGCATTCATGCTGTTCCCAAAACAGCAGAGGACTGCCCGCTTTGAATGTCGCGGCAAAACTGCCTGGCATCAATCCCCATCAAAGGAGCCTTTGACGGCAATCCAGATGCTTTTATAGTATAGCACAAGCAACGGCGCGATGCAAGGATTTTTTCATATTTCTTCCATTTAGTGAAACAAATTTCCATGGAGATCCATTACTTTGGTCCGCCGGATTCGGTAAAAGGGTTTTTGGTCCCATCCCGCAAAGATTGTATCCAGCAGAAGGGATGGGTTGATATTTTCCCTGCTCCCTGCTGGAAGCAGCAGGAGCATTTTCACCTTATCTCCCAGCACCTGCATTCTCATGGAGCGCAGGGATGGTTTGAGATCAATTTCCTTGTTCCCAGCCTTGGTCTTTTTTTCCGTCAAAAGCTGGGGCTGCGCGCAGACAGACTCTATTTTTTCCACCGCCTTCTCTGCCGGGAGAGAAAATCCTTCCAAAATGATTTCATATTCCGCGGCGTCTATCTCCCCTGGCCTCTCCTCCGGCAGCGTCACCCCTGTAACCGTCAGCCCTTCCGGAAGGCACTGGTTCAGACGCTTCTGAATCTCCCACAGGGGCATATCCTTCACGATTTTCAGATCCATGGATTCCATTTCCCCTTCTGTCCCCAAAGAAAGAGGAAGGGCAAAGGTGAGAAAAAGATGGGGATTAAATCCCTCTGTATACCAAGCCGGAATTCCCGCGCGCTTCACCGCCCTGGCCATACAGCGGTTGAGATCTAAATGGGAGATAAACCTTGCAACCCCCTCCTTGCGGAACCATACCCTAATTGTCTCCAACGCAAACACCCACTTTCCAGCAACTGGCGCCGCAGCCGGAACATTGTTCCCGGCAGTTTGGCGTCGTCCTATCCTCATAGGCCTTCAGACATTCTCTCTTGAGAAACTCCTTCGATACGCCGTAATCCAAATGATCCCAAGGAAGGATCTCGTCAAAATCACGGCGGCGGTTGGCATAAAAAGCAGGATCTACACCGCAGCGTTCAAAAACCCCCATCCAACGCTCAAGGGAAAAGAAATCCCCCCAACCGTCAAATTTACAGCCGGACTTGTGGGCTTCCAATAAAACCCTGCCCAGGCGTCTGTCCCCGCGGGCAAACACTCCTTCCAAAAAGCTGGTGTCCGCCTCATGCCAATTGCATTTTATCTTTTTAGTAGTAATGGAATCTCTCAAATGCTTTTGTTTTTCGTGCAGCGTCTCAATGGTATCCTGAGGCTCCCATTGAAAAGGGGTAAAAGCCTTCGGCACAAAGGACGACGCGCTGACTGTCACATTGACGGATTTCCCCTTGGGCTTTTCAGGACAGCGGTAATAAGCATTGACAACGCTCTGCCCTAGGGCTGCAATCCCAGCCACGTCCTCCATGGTTTCCGTAGGAAGGCCAATCATAAAATACAGCTTAACACTGGTCCAACCGCCACGAAAAGCCATAGTACATGTTTGAATCAGCTCTTCCTCGGTAACATTTTTATTAATGACATTCCTCAAACGCTGCGTGCCCGCTTCGGGTGCAAAAGTCAGCCCGCTTCGCCGGATGGACTGAAGCTTTTGAACCAGCTCGTCCGAAAAGCCGTCTACCCGCAGGGATGGCAGGGACACGCTTACCTTATCATCCTCCGACCAGGTGAGCATTTTCTCCAAGAGCTCCTTCATTTTCGTATAATCGCTGCTGCTGAGAGAGGAAAGGGAAATTTCGTCATATCCCGTAGAGGAGCAGAGCTCACGGCTTTGCCGGTTGATGGTATCCACCGATTTCTCCCTCACCGGGCGGTAGATAAATCCCGCCTGACAAAAACGGCAGCCACGGATACAGCCACGGAAAATTTCCTGTACCACCCTGTCATGAACAATTTCAAGAAAGGGAACAATGAATTTATCCGGATAATAGGTTTGATCCAGATCCTTCATAATCCGTTTTTTCACCTTTGCCGGTGCCCCTTCCTTCGGGACAATGGCGGAGATGGTTCCGTCCTCATGATAAGAAACCTCATAAAGGGAGGGAACATAAACCCCTTCTATGCCGGCAGCTTCCCTTAAAAACTGCCGGCGGCTTTTTCCTTCCTTCCGGCAGGCGCGATACAGCTCCATCACTTCTAGATCCACCTCTTCCCCTTCGCCGAGGAAAAAGATATCAATAAAGTCGGCCAGGGGTTCCGCATTACAAGCACAGGGCCCCCCAGCGACAACAATCTGGCCAAGCCCCTGCCGGTCGCAAGATTTCAGGGGGATGTTGGCCAAATCCAGCATGTTAAGGACATTGGAATAGCTCAGTTCATACTGAAGGGTGAAGCCGATAAAATCGAAATTCGTGATAGCATCTCCGCTTTCCAGGCCGTAGAGGGGAATCCCCCTCTTCCTCATTTCATCTTCCATATCATCCCAGGGCGCAAAAACCCGTTCACACCAAATATAGGGCCTTTCGTTAAAAAGACTGTATAATATTTTCATTCCCAGGTGGGACATTCCCACCTCATACACATCCGGGAAACAAAAAGCAAAACGCAGATCTATCTGGGAAAGATCCTTCACAACAGAATTCAGTTCTCCTCCGGTATATCTGCCTGGCTTCTGCACCCTGGACAACGCCTGTTCTATCTCTTCATGCATGGGCATGCTTGCTCCCTCTTTCATACTTTTTATCAATACATTTTTCTCAAACAGTTCTGGACAATGGACAGCGAAAAATATATGTGTATTATAGCATATCCTCATACATTTCTCAAAGGATAAATCAAAAAAGCTTGAAGAAGTTCTCCTTTTCCTATTTCAATTTTCTTCTTATCGCTAAAGCGGCGCCTTGTATGATTGCCGGAAGTATTTTAGGCCGACTGCCTATGAAAGAAGCAAGGAATCAGGGCACCATGATATAAAATTCAGGTTTGACGTACATAACAAAAGAAAAGCTTTCCTTTTTGGGAGAAGGAAAGCTTTTCTTTTTACAATACCTCCAATAATTTTGGTTTCTCTTTGCACTCTATTAATCTATATGACTTGCATCATATTCCATAATCTCTCCTGTAACAGCATTTATTTTATATTCATATTCCGAATAGCCATGATAAAATTCAATTTCATAGATGCTAAATCCATCATCGCGATCCAGCTCTACCTTTTCAAAGATGAGTTCGGAAACAGGATATCCCGCGTGAGAGGCCGCAAGTTCTTTTGCCTTCTCCACCCCAATATAAGAAGTTTCTCCTGGATTACCGTTCGAGGTTTTAAACGCTTCCATATCTTTGCTGACAATCTTCCCTGTTACAGCGTTGAGTTCATATTCGTACTGATGCGCCGCGGTGTAAAACTTGATTTCATAAATGGCAATACCGTCATCATATTCCAGTTTTACTTTTGTAAAAGTAGCCGCGGAAGACTCCACCCCCGCATCGGACAGAACGTTGCCTTTTGCCGTTTCAATACTGATTTGGCCATTGGGAGCAGTATTTTCCCCCTGCTGCGGTTCCGATGAAACCTGCTGGACAGGCTGTGACTGCACCTCCGATTGTCCGCTGGAAACTGTCTCTGGATTTCTTGTAATTTCTTTGCTTTTGCTGTAAACCACACCTGTGTCGGCGTTGATTTCATATTCAAATTTCGTATTGCTGGTGTAGAATTCAATGTCATAAACAGCAATTCCAGAGTCCCAATCCAGTTTTTCCTTTATAAATGTGACCTGGGAAGCGGCGAGCCCCGCGTCGTTCAAGGCGGCTTTTTTGGCATCTTCCAGGGTAATCTTTGCCGTTATAACCTTATCTGTTCCGTTATTTCTTTCTTGTTCCAGTTCTTTTTTGAGCACTGTTCCATCGCTGGCCTTAATCCAATATTCATATTCTATTTCATCAACCGCAAACTTCACCTCATAGATAAATTGTCCCTGCTCAAAGGAAAAATCCGCTTTGACAAAATCCACTGAGGCCGGATCTATCCCGGCGTCCGCAAAAGCATAATTTTGTGCGTTGACCGCGCCTATGGAATTATTTTTTGCCACCGCGCCGGCCGCGTAAACGGTTCCAGTTCCAAGAAGCCCCACAGCCGCAAGGATGCAAAGGCAGGAAACAACTGCTTTCCAGGGGGTATCAAAAAATTTTTTCAAACGTTTCATTTGAAATAACGCCTCCTTTTTTCACTTTACAAGTATGATATAACAGAAAAATTAAAAGTTCATTAGTGTGAATTTTTATCTGAAATACTCTGGTCGAGCAAAGGCAGTGAAAAAATAAAACTGCTGCCTACACCGGCTTCGCTTTCCACTTGTATGCTTCCGCCATGAAGTTTCGCAATTTCTGAAACTATGGAAAGTCCTAAACCAGTACCTGCTCCGGAATGCGAAGCGTCTGCCTGATAGAAGCGATGGAAAATTTTCTCCTGTTCCTCCTTTCGAATCCCAATTCCATTATCCGTGACCGACAAAATCGCTTCGTCTCCATTTTTCCTGAGCAGCACGCGGATAAAGCCGTTTTCCCTTCCGTACCGGTAAGCATTGCTGACAAGGTTGCTCAAAAGTCTGGCAAGCAGTTCGCTGTTTCCAAGCACCATTACGGAATCCTCCGCTTCACAGTGCAAGAGGATTCCTTTTTCTTCTATCAGCTTCATATCCGCGCAGGTGGACGTGACAAGTTCCGTCATGTTCACCTGCGATCTCGTGTAACTGTCCGCCCTGATTTCCAGACGGACAAAATCCAGCATATCGCGAATCATCTTCGACATCTTTCCACCCTGTCTGCTGATAACCTCAAGTGCCTGACGGTATTCCTCCACATTTTCGGCGTTTTCCAGAGAATACTCGCACTGCGCCATAATTACCGACATGGGAGTACGAAGTTCATGGGAAGCATCCGACGCAAACTGCCGTTCGGCTTCAAAGGCCTTCTCCAGCCTTCCAAACATTCCATTAAAGCTCTCGGCAAGCTGATGGAGCTCATCCGTCCCTTCGCCGAGCTCAATACGCTTTTTCAGGTCTCCGCCCCTGCTGATATGGGAAACCGTCTCCGACATCTGATGTATCGGGCGAAGCGCTCTCCACGCGATAAGATAACCTCCGCCGATTGCAAGAAGTACCAGCACGGGAAGCAGAATCAGCGACAAACGGGAAATATCCTCCATTTGCGCCGCTCCCTGTTGTTCCGATAATATTCCGCGGATCCATAGTCCTTCCATCCCTTCCTTCGTCAGCTGGCGGTCAAAGATATAATAGGCCGTCCCATAGACAGTTATCTTCTGTACCTGGGAATTTTGCAGCTGTATCTTTTGAATTTCTCTCGCAATGGGATTTTCTCCATAAAGCAGGGTTCCATCCTCCTGATATAACGAGGTATATACTCCATGCGTCTCATCAAAGAAACTGCCGCTCATCCTAAGAAAACCATTTTGGTACTCTACAAAGCGCATGGAAGTATCCGCAAAATCGGCTGATTTTGCATCGGAAATAAATTCTATTCCATTCATACTGTTTCCCACGGCCTCTACCAGGGCGTTCCTCACCGATTTCTGAATAACCTGGCTGCTGACCGTCAGGATAACAAAATATGTGATAGAAACAACTAAAAGTAATGCGGCAGAAAACCAAAGGGTTATTTTCATGCGTATGGACAATTTTTTCATTGGTTATCATCCTCACGAAGGACATATCCTCTTCCCCGCAGCGTATGAATCAGCTTTTTGCCATATCCATCGTCTATTTTTTTTCGCAGGTAGCTGATATATACATCCACCACATTGGTGCCGCCTTCATAATCAAAGTTCCAGATATGATCCTCTATTTTTTCCCTTGACAGAACACTCCCCCTGTTCATAACCAGATATTCCAACAAGGCGTATTCCTTGGCGGAGAGAGAAATCTCCCTGCCGCCTCGTTTTACCGTATGGGAAGCGGAGTCAAGTTCCAAATCCGCCACGGATATCACATTGCTAACCTTTCCGTAAGAGGTTCGTACCATAGCCCGGATACGGGCACCCAGCTCCTCAAGGGAAAATGGCTTAACAAGATAATCATTCGCTCCTCTGTCCAGACCCATGACGCGATCGGAAACTGAATCTCTTGCCGTCAGGAAAAGCACCGGCGTCATTTTTCCCGTCTTTCTTAAATAATCCAGAACAGCATAACCGTCGGCCTTCGGCATCATAATATCTAAAATTACGGCGTCATACTCTGTATAGGACAGGATATTCAAAGCCTCTGCCCCGTCAAAGCAGCAATCAACACTATAACCGTCAGCAATCAATTTCATGGCGATAATTTGATTTAAATCTCTTTCGTCCTCCGCAAGCAAGATGCGCATGACAACACCTCCAGTATTTTTATTATACCGCTGGATAATTAAAGTTTCATTAGTTTATTTAGAAAGAAATTATTACCCTTTTCTAAATGTGAACATTTGTTATCTAATAAAATTTTCGATCTATATTTTACAGTAATTCCTCAACTGCCATTTTGAAATTTTTCTGATAGATTGATTGAGTGGTATAACTAATATCAGTATTATTACCCCTATACTTTTGACAACTCTAAAACTTTCTTTTTGACAATTCAAGACTTGTCAATCCACATAGTTATCCAAATAAAAAAGAAGCTAAATCATATACTCGACTCAGCTTCTTTTGCTTCAGTTATAAATTAATTCTTCTAGCATTATTTCTTCAGCTCGTGCTTTTGGAGTAGAAAATAGTGGAGAAATCCTTCAAATATTCTCTTAATAAACCCCATATTTTTCTAATAAGGCAAAATCCAGCATGCGTAAATTTTATATCCGGAATAAGGCAATTTCCGCAAGTTTTATAATCTGATTTTTGTTCTAAATCGGTTCCTCTAGTTAATGACTTTCTTAAACGATAATATTTGAGAACAGCACAAAGTGATTCGTTTTTAGACTTCTTTTTAAATGGGACAATAAAATGAATTAATAATTTTGATAACAATATTGGTACAACGATGTGTGACTAAAAATATCATTGCAAATACAATGTAATGCCGGCATCTCCATAAAGGAGGAATTATTTTATCTCAATATTTTTATTCTCACCGACACAACCGGTGGTTGCCTTACCAATCAATAAAAAAGCACGAAATGGGCGTTTCACGATCTTTTTAGTTTCTTATGGTAGCTCAGAAGTGTTTTCAAAAACAGGCATAAAAGGTTAGGCGGCAAAAATTCCCGCCTTTCTAAATCTTTTTCTCTTTCAGAAGGCAAAGAGCCAATAGATAAAAGCCGCGCACTGCTATGTCTCTCCCAGTAAAATACGGGCCATTTCATAAATTCCATGTTTATAAAGCACCAAATAAACCTCCATTTCATGATATTTTAAGAACTCACGAATGACATTTCCGGCAATCTTAAGGGATTCCGCTCTTGGAATATGACAGTCTCCGGAGAATATCAGCGGGAAGGAAATGCTTCTGCATCTGTACATTACGGCTTTTTGAAGGGCATGCTGGTAACAGGCGGCCATAAGGAACCGTTCCCTGCCAGCTCCTCCATACCATCCAGGCCCTGCCACATGAATAATGTACTTCGCCGGTAGACGGTATCCCGGTGTTACCACAGCCCGGCTGATGGCACAATGTCCAATCTCCCGGCATGCTTTTTCCAATTCCTCTTCTCCCGCAGCCTGAAAAACCGCTTCACAAATTCCCGGATATGGTTTTAAATCTGTATTTGCAGCATTGACAATGGCGTCGGTCTTCATTTTTGTAATGTCTCCCAGATAAAGGTGCAACGGCATTGCCGATTCCTCCCTCTACATTAAAATTCCGCACAGAAGGTATCCCGCCACTGCTATTCCCGCCGCACATAAAGCATACGGCAATTGAGAAAGGGCATGATCCATATTTTCCATTTTGCAGCAGCTTGAAGTGAGGACTGTGGCATCAGAATAAAAACAGGCATGGCTTCCTAAGGTAGCGCCTGAAACGATAGCTCCCATTACCACCAAAGGATTGGCTCCAATAGACAGCGCCAGCGGAAGAATAACCGGAACAACAATGGCGGGAATTCCCCATACGCTCCCGGTTGTAAAATTCAGAGCCGCTACAATCAGAAATGTCAGAGCCGGGAAAAGCGCGGCATTCATAAAGGGACGGACAGAATTGATCACATAACCGGCGATTCCAATATCGCTCATCGCCTCCTGCATAACAAAAGCAAAAAAAATAATGGCAACAGTAGGAATCATATTGCAGAAACCATGAAGGGCAAGATCGCAAAATTTTGCAATGGACATTTTTCTTCTTGGAATATACAACAGGAAGCAGACCGCAATCGCCGCAATCACAGCCAAAAAGAGCTCTCCTACAATAATCGCCAATGCGATTAAGGTTCCTACAGGAAGAACAAAGTCCAGTATATTGCCTTTAGTTCCCTCCTGTTCTGAGTCCTCCTCGTCAAGATTCAGCATTCTGCTGGCCGGAGAATAAACCTGTCCGCTCTTCGCCGTCCTTTCAAATGCTGTTTTCATTCTTCCCATTTTCGGCAGGATACCGATAATAAAAAGCGGAACCAGAACAACAGCGGCTATCGCGTAAAAAACAAACGGGATAACATGATAAAAAGTCTGTATGGGAGAACCGTAGCCCAGCTCTGGGATTCCCGCCTCCGCAAAAAACAAGCCTGAGAAAAAAATTGCCCAGGTGGAAAATGGCAAAAGCGCACAGACAGGCGCGCCCGTAGAATCAATGATATAGGAGAGCGCCTCTCTAGGAATTTTTTGCCGATCTGTCTGCCTTTTCATACAGGTGCTCAGCGTCATAATATTCAGGTAATCGTCCACAAAGATCAAAATTCCCATGATCCATGTAATAATCAGCGTGGTTTTTGGCCCCCTGCAAAGCTTGGCCAGCCATTTCGAAAAGCCCAGCGTCCCACGGGAAGCTCCCAAAAGGGTAATCATGCTCCCAAATAAAGCACATACCATAAATACCCATTGATGTTCCCGGTTGGAAGCGACGCGAAAAAAGGCATCCATCCATCCGTCCGCAAAATTCCATCCGTCCGTAATCACATAAGTCAGCAAAGTTCCTATAATAAGAGGTTCCAGCGTCCGTTTCGTTATCAGGGCAATAGCAATCACCACAACGATTGGAAGCAGAGTCAGTATTCCATAGTCCAAAAAATCTCCCCCTTAACCTCATGTAATAATCATAAGATCTGGGTGGTAAATTTGGTGTGAGTCTTTATGCGCTGGTATAAAAATAAGGTTAAACTGGATGTTTCACAGGACTACCCTATCCATCCCACAGCTATTTTACAAAAAAACTATTTCTCAGGACTTCAGATTCCAGTTCCCCACCAGCTGTTCTCCGCGGCAAGGCAAAAAGCTTAAAAGCCTCAGATTCAATCAGTTTCAAAGGCTATAGCGCTCCCTCACGCAAGTCCTCCGCCCTCCTTAATAGGCTTCTGTCAGGTAACGTCAAGCCTTCACGGTCAACTATAGCTTTTTCCCAGCTTCTGGTTGGCGGAATCTTCAGAATCCTCTAAACAAAAGGGAGAGAGCGTTTACTCTCCCTATTTTTTACTGTGAATCGGTTGTCCTGATTTCTATCTGAAGCGTCCCGGTAAACTCCTCTCCTTCCACTATAATATAATTATCTCCGGAAGAAAGATTGATTAAAACGGCCCCTTCATCTCCCTCTTCTGCAATAGGATGTTTTTCCCCCTGTTCCACCCAGTAAAGGCCTCCCGCCCCTGCTGTTATTCCCAATGAATAAGAAACCTCAAGGCAATTTCCCCGCTCCCTTTTTAGCCCGGTTCCACCAAATAGAACTTCTCTTCCATAAAAGCTGTCATATACAGCCTGATAACTGCCGGTATAGGAATCCTCACTAAAAATTCTTGTCCCCTGTAGTTCCTTATCCACAGTGATCGCTTTCTGACTGAAAGTATGGAGCATGTCATTAAAACCATTCAGAAGATTATCCTTGATCCCTTCTTCCGCGCCGCAGCCGACAAGGGAAACCGATAAGATACCAGCCAAAATCAAAGCAGCGGTATGTTTAAGAAGCTTCATCCAATCCTCCCCTACGAAATAGCGGTATATATCATGTTGACAGCAAGGAAAACAGCTGCAACTGCATAAATCATGTTGACTGCCAGACTGATCTGCATCATCTTGTTTTTTACCCTTCCCTTTATATACCAGAGAAGGGTAAAAATCCCTCCCAGCAACATAAGGACAAGATAGCTACCCACGATGATTTCCGCCGCCGGGGATTCCAGTGCCCAGCTGTTTCTTCGAAATAGGAAGATGGTCCAGGGAAGGAACATAAAAATTGTACTGAGCGACGTCATAAGTTTCTTCATAAAATCGTTCTCCTTTCTCCCCTGCCGAAACAGAGGCAGGCCACGGCCAGACAAAGAATAAAAATCACTGCCGCTGTGGGAATCCACGGAATAAATTCTAACGTAAAGGTATCAAAATTTTCCGCCATTTTTCCTTGTAATGTGGTAATCATATAAAAAGGGTAACACATAGGATAGACATACCATGCCTTCGTGTTCATAATCAGCACGGAAGGAACAATAGAGGCAAGTCCCGCTCCGATGGAAAATACCGGCGTGCGGATACAAACGGCAAGCATCCAGAAAAACGCTGCCATAGGAAGTGAGGACGCAAAAATCAGAACCGTCTCCTTCAAAACCAGACAGGGGGAAATCATCAGTTCATAGCCGGTCATCTGGGAAGCCAGCCATACGGCCGGAAAATAGGCTCCAAGCATAAATACCATCTGTACCGCCGCGAGAAGCAGCAGGACAACAAATTTACTCAGACAGATCTTTACCGGCCGCACCGGCAGGCACAGCATCCGGATCATTCCCCTGCCGCTTCTCTCCGTTTGATTGAGAAGCACCGTGCAGACAACCAAAGAGGCTGGATACATAATCCAAGAAAATCCCAGAAAACCTTGAATGAAAAAGTTATTTTCAGGAGAAATTCCCTCCGCTTGCATTTGAAAATTCATGTCGGCGTTGAACACGGAGGGAATCCAGAGAAAAATAACAGGTAAAAGTAAAATCCAGATAATATGAGAACGGCGCAGTTTTCTCAGTTCCACGCCCAGCAAAGCGACAAAATTCATGAAAGATTCCTCCTTAACGTCCGCACAGCAGCTTGTATGATTTCCAAAAGAATGATTTCCGCCCCGCATGCTATAAGTATGGAAGCACTCCAGGACGCCCCCTCTGCCTCCTGGAGTGTCTGGAACGGCATGGAGAAAGGAAAAAGCGCAAAGACAAATTGATCTGTTGGAAGAAGAGTGACAATAAAAATTCCAATCACTCCAATACCCAAAGACACCCACATATTAGGAGAGAAAGAGGCAATCATGATCATAAGGAGGATGGATGGAAGCAGCAACAGGGTCTCATATCCCAAAGTGAGCGTCAGTTCCTTCCAAAACCCCAAATCCACAGAAAACCAGTACATCCCACAGACTGCTAAACCCGCTGTTTCCATCGCCATACAGAACAAAAGAGAAAAAAACAGGATTGCTGTCTTGCAGAAAAATACTTTTCCTATTTTTATGGGCAGGGTCTCCATTTTCTGCATCCCATGTTCAGAAAATTCCGTGTGAAAAAGGATGCATGCCCCTATCACCAGAAAGAAAAGGTTGAGCATGGACATCATCTGCCAATTAGCCCCCATTAGAATATCAAGAGGGGCAAGCGGCTGCCCAGTGAAGGTCTCTGTTCGTACTGCCGTATTGACAACGGGAAAGCTGGCGGTGAGAAAAGCGCCGATAAGGAAGGCTGGGAAAAACCCGGTGTGTTTCAGTTTTTTCAATTCAATGCTCATTATTCTCAACGTTTGCCACCCCTTCTCAGGTTATCCTCTCTGACCATCGCAAGGAAGGTTTCCTCCAGATTATCCACTGGCAGTCCCGTCTCGGCGGCATATTGACGCAGCGTATCCAGAGTTCCTTCAAAAAGCAGCCTTCCATGATTTAAAATTCCAATATCATCCGCCATCAGTTCGATCTCGGTCAGCAGATGGGAGGATACCAGAACGGTACAATCATATTTCTTCGGCAGGGAACGGATTAAGGTGCGGATTTCATGAATCCCCGCCGGATCCAGCCCGTTTGTAGGTTCGTCCAATATTAAAAGCTTTGGCTGTCCAATGAGCGCGCCCGCCAATCCCAGGCGCTGCTTCATACCAAGGGAATATTTTTTGGCAAGCCGTTTCCGGTATTCATACAGCCCTACCAATTCCAAAGCCTCCGCAACACTTTTGGCGGGCAGTCCTAGGATTCTGCGGATGATATCCAGGTTTTCTTCCCCGCTGAGATTTCCGTAAAAGGCGGGCGCCTCTATAAAAGAGCCTGTTTCCTTCAAAATTTCCATGCGATCCCCGGGATAGGATTTTCCGTCAATCTGGAAGCTTCCCCCGCTTGGTTCAGTCAGCCCCAGGAACATTTTCATTGTAGTGGATTTTCCCGCTCCGTTCGGTCCTAAAAAACCATAAATCTTTCCCTTTTGGATGTGAAGGTTCACTCCCGAAACCGCGGTGAAGTCCCCATAGATTTTCGTCAGGTTTCTTGTTTCAATCATATTCATGATTATCAGCCCCTTTCGGCATTCAACTTTTTATTTCCATGGTTTTCAGTATAAAGCCTCTTCCTTACATTATCCTTCTCTTCACCTTACATTTCCCTTACTTTTCGGGACTCTAAGAAAAAATTTCCTTTCTTATGCTATAATAAGGAAAAACCGGCAAAGAAAAATAGAGCTGCCGACGGGATATCAAATAAAGAGGTGTTTCTGACATGAGTGAAACTTATGTGAAAAATAAAAAAATTCTTCTAGTGGACGATGAACTGGAGCTCCTGCAGATGGTGGAGGAAATCCTGCGGGAGGACGGTTATCGCCAAATTAAGACGGCTTCCTGCTGTGCCAAGGCGCTGGAAGCCTGCCGGGAATGGCGTCCGGAGTTTGCTGTCCTGGATGTTATGCTGCCGGATGGGGACGGATTCTCCCTTTTCCAGCAAATCAAAAAGCTTTTCGATCTTCCCGTTTTATTTTTGACCGCCCGCGGGGAAGATGAGGATAAATTCAAAGGCCTTGGATTGGGAGCGGATGATTATATGGTGAAGCCCTTTCTCCCCAGAGAGCTGGTTTTGCGGGTGGGCGCCATCCTGCGGAGATGCTATAAAAATGATTCCTCCCGCGTACGGCTGTCATCCTGCGTGGTCAACCTCGAAACCGCCGAAGTGTTCAGGAACGGAGAGACAATTCCCCTGACCGCCAAGGAATATGAGCTTTTCCTTGTTCTTTACCGGAACGCGGGAAAAATCGTCACCATCGATCTTCTCTGCGAAGCGCTCTGGGGAGACAATCCCTATGGATATGAAAACTCCCTGATGGCCCATATTCGCCGCCTCCGTGAAAAAATTGAATCAACCCCATCAAAGCCCGTTTCTCTGATCACAATCAAAGGGCTCGGCTACAAATTAATCGTGGAGGACTGACAGAATGAAAAGTACGCTGAAGCTGATACGGAGATTCCTTCTAGTCCTGATATTTTCCCTGGTGCTTCTTCTGCTGCTGAATCTCATTCTTTTCTTTGCCCTGACTTTCCACCAAGCGTCCAATGGAAGCCCTTGGGATACCGCCGATCAGATTTCCGCCAATCTTATCCAGACGCCAGATGGAAGCTATCAGCTGTCCGAAGAAGGGAATACTCTGCTGGACAGCAGCGGCGCCTGGGCAATATTACTCGACAACCACAGCGGAGCCGTTAAATGGAACAGTGAGAACCTTCCAGATGAAATCCCCCGGCAATATTCCCTTTCTGATCTCTCCTGGGCGCTCCGCGGTTATATCAAAGATTATCCTACCACCTCCAGCGGATATGGGGAAGATCTTCTTGTTCTAGGACATCCGAAAACCTCCTACTGGAAGGCTATGTGGAATACCTTCGATTATCAAGTCATTGCTCATCTGCCTCAAACCGTTCTTCTCTTTTTCTTTTTCAATCTGGCAATCATACTGATCATCTACATGGTGACGGTATCGGGGGTACTGCGGTCGGTCAGGCCCATTGTAGCCGGGATCGAGGCGCTTCCCGATGGACGGGAAGTGTATGTCAAGGAAAAGGGCCTTTTGTCCTCCCTAGCCTCCTCCCTCAACCGTGCCTCCGAAAAGCTTCAGCTACAGGAATTCAGTCTGAAGAAAAAGGAAACCGCCCGCGCCAACTGGATCGCCGGGGTTTCCCACGATATCAGAACTCCGCTGTCTGTTTCTATGGGATATGCAAGCCAGTTGGAAGAGGACACCTCACTGCCCGAAAAGGCAAGGAAAAAGGCGGGAATGATTAGACGGCAAAGTCAAAGAATGAAAAACCTTATCAACGATCTCAATTTGGCGTCAAAACTGGAATATAATGTCCAGCCTCTTCACATGGAAAAAATCAACGCGGTCGCCTTTCTCAGGCAGATCGTGGTTGATTTTCTAAATTTGGATCTCGACGGAAAATACCCCATCCAATGGGAAGGGATGGATACGCCTTCTCCCTGCGTGATTTGGGGAGATCCCGCTTTGCTCCGAAGGGCCATTTCCAATCTGATCATAAACGCTCAGCTTCACAATCCGAAAGGCTGCGCCATTTCAGCCGGAGTATCCCAAGAAGAGGAAGAAGGCTTCTGCCGCTTTGTAATATCAGACAATGGAAAAGGTGTGACAGAGGAACAGTTGAACTCTATCCGGAATAAGCCTCATTATATGGTATGCGACAGCAACACCGGGGAGCAGCGCCATGGCTTAGGGCTGCTGATTGTCCGGCAGATTGCCTCCGCCCATGGTGGAAGAATGGAGGTGGGGCATTCTCCCCAGGGAGGTTTTTGCGTCTCCCTTCTTCTTCCTCAAGAAGCCGGAGGAAAGGAATAGAATTACCGCGTCTTTCCAGACAGTTCTTTTCCTTTCAAAAAATGTAACTGAAACAAACATTTTTTGTATTTCCCGGTTGGTAGAATGGAGAGGATTTCACGTTATAATGGAAATCAGGAGGTACGAAAGAAATGAAAAATCAGAAAATTTGTATTTCATGTAATCTTACGGCCCTGCGGCAATATCACAAATATACCCAGGAGCAGGTGGCCGAAGCCATAGGAGTATCAAGGCAGGCAGTGGCGAAATGGGAAACCGGGGGTTCACTTAGATAAAGATACCACACCAATCCCACGCTGACTTTTGCTCAA
>JAHZIE010000052.1:0-1366 GCA_019419895.1 Clostridiales bacterium
GTCCTTACCCTAAGCCTTTTTCTCCACTGGCTCTGCCTGTGGTTGTCTTTTACAACAATACAAGAAGCCCAGTACAGAGCATTACGCTCCTCCTGGGCTTCTTTTGCATTAAATTCATTTTCTTGAGTTGGATTATCCATTTTCCAAACAGATTTTTTATTGCATCAATCAAGGGGCTGTATCCAGATATTGCGGAAACTGACAGGACAGTTATGATCCTGAAGCATCAGCGGTCCCTCCGCCACAATATGATCATAAACGCCTCCAGGCGTATTGGACGGCAATGAAAAATTGTTATGGAGCACCTTTCCATTGAGAACAACAGTTAGGACGGCATTCTCCTTTACCTCTCCCTTTTCTCCAAGCCGGGCGCTTCTCAGGTAGATATCATAGACCTGCCATTCCTCCGGCTTTCCGCAGGCATTGCACAGAGGGGCGGAAATTTCATATACCGCTCCGCAGTCATTCTTTTGCGGAATCTCCTTGCCATAAGAATCCAACACCTGAATTTCATAACAGCCCTGGACATATACTCCACTGTTTGCCCTGTGCTGACCAGTCATTTCCGGCATATAGGGCAGACAAAACTCGATATGAATATGGGCATCCCCATATTCATACTTTGAAACAATATTGTGCTTTGTCACTGTCACAACACCATCATGAACCTTCCACAAAGCCCTTTCCCCCGTTGCCTGGTCAGTGAAGGCATCAAGATTTTTCCCATCAAAGAGAACAACCCTTTCTTTCATTTTCCATTCCTTTTCCTTCCTGCCGCAGACGCGGCCAATTATGGTTATTTTACTCTAATCTATTGTCTTTGTCAATAAATCGGAAGGTTCTTCCTGCAGAAGTAGATTTTTCATCCCTCCAATACAAAAATCAGCCGTCTCCCTCATAGTTCTGAAATTCAGACAGCAGCTTTTTCCCCCATTCAATCATTTTTTGCGTGCCTTCCGCATCAAGGGTATCCTCGATCTGTCCCGCCGCGTTTTGAATCAGTTCCCGCAGCTGGCGCACTGTTTCAGAATCTTCTGCATTCTCTTCCAGCAGGCTTCCCAAAACTTTTTCCCCAACATCCTCGGTGGTAAAGTAAAACCGCTGCTTTTCCACTCTAAGGGATTTGATTTGAACCGGAAGCGCCCCCGCGCCAATCCGGATGCTGTCGCCTTCTATTCTAACATTCTCCTGCTCCTCCATCATTCCTGACAGCTTGGGAAGCACCCAGGAAACTGGCAGAGGGAGGCCGCCTAGCTTAGTCTCCTTAACCTCATAACATATTTCATCTGTTCCGCTGTCATAGGTCAGGCTGCCACGGCCGGAAAACACCCAGTCCCTGTTGGCGGCGCGGAAAACGGCATAACAT
>JAHZIE010000052.1:1376-17223 GCA_019419895.1 Clostridiales bacterium
CCCTGTTTTTCCGCCTCATCCTGAATAAAGCAGGCCAGAGTGTTATTCAGCTCGCTACAATCCACGCTGGCTTCCTCTCCCAGTCCAATGGCTTTCAGCCCTGCCGGTACAATATCCATAGAGGCCCTCACCTCATTATATTCTTCTGGCAGTACATTTTTTCTCACTAAAAACAGCACTGCCCCCACAACCAATATAAACACCAAAAGCAGGGACAGAAATATCGTAAGGAGCAGAGACAATGTCTTCTTTTTTCCTGTTTTCTCCTGAGCCGGCATGCCGATTCCTCCAATTTCATTCAGGTCAAATTTTAATTGCGGCAAATTGAATGCCATTCAATTATATTTTATTCCCCTGATTGGGCAAACATACCAGAAATCATTTGAGATACGTTCCAGACCGGCCCAATTTATCGGCCGGGCGCCCCCTCATGTCAATTACAAAAAACAGTACCCTTCCTCTCTTCTTCGCGTCACCGCCATAAAGATCAACACCAGCCTTCAATCCTGTGGGATGCTGTTTCCTTTTTTAGTTCCTTTCCCATCCGGATGGATAATCAAAATCACCGACGCTCCAGAAACATACAGGCATTTCTCCATTCCGGATATCCGCCAAATTTGGATAACCCAGTCACCTCACAATAAGAGAATCAATACTGAAACTCTGCAGCTTTTCCAGCCTATACAGCTTTCCCCCTATGTATCCTGCGACAAAAACCGCCTTACCTTTTATCAAAAACGGAAGACATTCAGAAATCTAAAACAGATAAAGGCGCAGCTTTTTCCATCCGCTGCGCCTTTTATTTAGTCCCTATTTCAACTCCGCGATGGTCACGCCATTTTCCCCTTCGCCGTAGACACCCAAACGGAAGGTACGGATATTGGGGTGGGCTTTTAAATGATCGTGTACCGCCGCCCTCAAAGCTCCGGTTCCCTTTCCATGAATAATAGTAATTATGGAAAGCCCTGACATAACAGCATTATCTATAAATTGATCCAGCTCCATCAGTGCCTCTGAAACTGTCAGCCCCCGCAGATCAACCTCTGTTTTCACCTGAACAGCCGAGCGGCTGGTCACTCTTCTGGACACATTCCTCTGGGCACTCACCACATTGGTATTGGATTCCTTTGTCAGCCTCAGGTTCTTCACAGGCACCTTGGTCTTAATAATACCGGCCTGTACCAGTACAGTTCCTGCGCTGTCCGGCAGGGAAAGTACCGTTCCTTTTTTGTCCACATCATAAATCAGGACGTGATCCCCAATTTTCAAAGGCCTCGGCAAGCGGTATTCCGGCTCCTTCTTTTTCTCAACCGGATCGGCCGCGTTTTCTATGGACCGTATGCCCGCCCTCAGGCTTGATTTTGCTACTGCCGCATCTGAAGAAGCTTTATTTTTTCTTTGGAGGTCAATTTCTTCTATCAGCGCCTCCGCCTGTGCCCTCACATTTGTAACCAAGCGCCGCGCCTCCATCCGCGCTTTTTCGAGCTCCTTTTCTCTTTCCCGTTCCACATGTGCCCGAAGTTCTTCCGCCTCCTTGGCAGCCTTTTGAGCCATCACACGGTAATGCCGCGCCTCTTCCTTTTCCTTCTCCAATTCCTGGCGGTTTTTCTCCAATTTCTGGACTACATCCTCAAAATGGAGATTTTCCATTGAGACAAGGCTCTGGGCGCGGCTTACAATTTCTTCCGGCATTCCCAGACGCTGTGAAATGGCAAAAGCGTTGGAGCGTCCCGGCACGCCTATGAGCAGACGATAGGTGGGACGGAGGGTCGCGACATCAAATTCACAGCAGGCATTTTCCACACCTTCGGTCTGCAGCGCATAGGCCTTCAATTCCGCGTAATGAGTCGTGGCGGCAAGCCGAACGCCCCTTGTCCTCATGCTTTCAATAATCGCCATAGCAAGCGCCGCCCCCTCTACAGGATCGGTGCCCGCCCCCAGCTCATCAAGAAGGATCAGGCTTTGGTCATCCGCCTGACCCAAAATCTGGATAATATTTGTCATATGGGAGGAAAAGGTGGAAAGGGACTGTTCAATGCTCTGTTCATCCCCGATATCCACCAAAACATTTCGGAAAACTGAAACCGAGCTCTCATCCGATACCGGGAGCAGAAGACCGCACATTGCCATCAGACTGAAAAGGCCGATAGTTTTCAGGGAAACGGTCTTTCCTCCAGTATTGGGGCCGGTGATCACCAGCGTATCAAAATCATATCCCAGTACGATATCAGTCGCAACCACCTTTTCCGGATCAATGAGGGGATGCCGCGCCTTTTTCAAACAAATCTTACCTTCACAATTTATCTGTGGCATGGTCGCCTTCATTTTATAGGCTAAATGAGCCTTGGCAAAAACCAAATTGATATAAACAGCCCTTTCATATCCGGCAATCATGTCATCCGCAAACTCTCCCGTCTCTTTGGAAAGCTCTGTGAGGATACGCTCTATTTCCGCTTCCTCCCTGGAAATTAAAACCTTGATTTCATTATTTGCCTCCACAACGCTCATAGGCTCAATAAATACAGTGGCACCACTGGAGGAGGTGTCATGAACAAGGCCGGCAACCTCGCCGCGGCATTCCGCTTTTACCGGCACAACAAACCTGCCGGCCCGCATGGTAACAATCGGCTCCTGCAAATACTTCTGATAAGTGGAAGAACGGATCATTTTATCCAGCTGCTCCCGGATTCTCAGAGAGCCGCTTCGTATTTTTCTTCTGATATCCAAAAGTTCCGGAGACGCGGTATCCGCCATTTCTTCCTCTGAAAGAATAGCAGAGGAGATCTTTTCCTCCAGATATTTGTTGGTATACAGCATCTCAAACTGCTCGTCAATACAGGTGGAAACTCCCTCAGAATGGCGCCGCCATTCCATCAGGGAGCGCATCGCCCGGAGCAGCTGAGAAATTCCCAGCAGCTCCCCCATGTTGAGCATACCGCCCGCCTCAGCCCTTCGCAGGGCGTTAGTACGATTTTTCAGGCCGCTGAAGCTGGGCGTCCCAAATCTTCCAACGAGCATATGGGCGTCAAAAGTCTGCCGCAACAACTCTTTTGTTTCTTCTAAATCTCCGCACGGCCTGAGTTCCAAGGCTGCGGAAGCGGCATCCTCACAGGAGGTCTCAGCCGCCAGCATATGAAGTATTTTATCCAGCTCTAGGGCTGAAAAATACTTTTGTTCCCTGTTTTGTATTCTCATAAGCTTACCTTTCCCTCCGGAAAAAATCTAAGGCGATCAATCATCAGAACGCCATTCCCCTCTAGTTTCATAGACATGAAGAACTGCTCCGCCTTTTTGCCTATTGCCAAAAAATCGGATTTTTCCCTTCTGTCAGCAAAAACTATCTGCCGCATCCAGGGATCTGATGGTAAAAATCCAACGTTTTAAAGGAGCGTTCCAACTGAACAAGCACATATTTTTCTGTCACTGACCCCAGCTGCCTAAGCCCCTCTTCCGGCAGTTCAAAGGAAAAAAGCTTTGGAAAAGGCGCATAAATAATATGGCGCAAAGCGGAAAGCACACCTCTGCTGACAGCCGCCCAGGGACGCCCATCCGACTTGAAGCATTTGGAACATACAATAACGCCGTCTTTTAATTTAAAAATCATCTCATCGCTTTCATAGTCTCCGCATATTCCACAACACAGCAGATTGGGCATATATCCTCCATATGAGAGGGCCCGCAGCTCCACAATGGACTTCACCTGTCTTATGGGACGTTTTTCTGTTTCCAGATAATGAAAGCCATTTAAAAATAAGCGGAGAAACTGTTCCGCCTCTTCCTCTTCCGGCACCAAAGAAACAGCCAGTTCACAGAAGTACTGCGCCAAAGCCAGCTTTTCAATCTCCTTTCTCAATCCGAAAAACATCTGCTTTGTTTCCGCTTCATCAATTATGTAGGCATCCCGTCCGCGGAAAATCACGAAACGGGAATAACACAGCAGCTGTGTCGCCGCGCCGTTGGCACTGCGCAGCCTTCGGCTGCCCCTGGCAAAAGCACGGATGATTCCATTGCTCCTTGTCAGGATTGTCACCACTCTGTCATTTTCTCCAGTGTTTTGTTCTTTCAGAACAATCCCATCGGTCTCTATCTGCATATCGAATTTTCACCACAAGAACGCACACCGTTTTTACGGCGCGTTAAAATTCTCCCATTCCTTTATCCTTCTGCTTTTGCATCTGCATTCGCACTGCGTCCCTCTGCACCAGGCGGTTCAATTCAAGGACACAGTCTCTATGCACTGCTACATAATCCAAATAATCGGAAACCTTCCCTGTTTTCTGGAAATGCTCCCAAGCCAGTAGATCTCTCATAGCAAAACCTCCGATGAAAAGATTCTTGCTATTACTGTAACCGAAGATCTTCCGGTTATGTTAGGGAAATGAAGGGAATTCTCCGATGGAGCTTTGAAACGCCGGAAGGGATTTATTCAAACGCGTTACTGTCATAACCAAACGTCCGCAGCAGCGCCTCACGGTTTCTCCAATCCTCTTTCACCTTGATCCAAAGCTGAAGATTGATTTTACACTCAAAAAATTTTTCCAGATCCTCCCGGGCATAAGAACCGATTTTCTTCAGCATGGCTCCACCCTTACCGATCAGGATTCCCTTATGACTCTCCCTTTCGCAATAAATCACGGCGTCAATATCCGTAATCGCTTTCTTCCCAGCGTTCAAAGGACGCTCCCTCATTTTTTCTACAGAAACGGCAACGCCATGGGGAATTTCCTTGTCCGTCAGGCGGAGCACCTTCTCCCGGATAATTTCACCGACAAGCACTTTTTCCGGCATATCGGTAATCTCGTCCTCCGCAAAAAAATGCTCTCCCGGCTGAGCCAGCCTTTCGAGTTCCTGAAGCAGAAGGCTGACGCCGTCCTTTTCCAGTGCAGACACCGGAACCACCGCCTCAAAGGAATATTTTTTAATCAGAGAGGCGATCTGCCCCATCAGCTTTTCCTTATTGGGCTGGCGATCAATCTTATTGATAACCAACACGGCAGGGAGCTCCTGTTTTTTCATCTTTTCCAGCAATTCCTCATCCCCGGGGCGCAGCGGCTGCCCTTCTTCTACCACAAGGATGCACGCATCCACTCCCGACACGGATTCTGAAATGGAGCGCGCCATATAATCGTCCAGCCGGTTTTTTGACTTATGAAGCCCCGGAGTATCAATAAATACCAGCTGTACCTCACCCCGTGTATAAACGCCCATAATCCTCGTCCTTGTTGTTTGGGGCTTACTGGATACAATAGCAATTTTCTGCCCCAGCATGGCGTTCAGCAGGGAGGACTTGCCTACGTTGGGACAGCCGACAATAGCCACAAAAGCTGTCCTTTGATTGGTTTGTTCCATACTTCTCCTCTTTATTTCCGCCCTCTGAAAAGAGCATTTTCTGTTCTTAGACAAGCAGTCTTTTCACCTGCTATTTTCTATGCTTCCGGCCTGTTGGAAATCCAAAAATAATAAAACAAACGCATAACGCGGTAAACGCCGTCAGGGCTAAAATCCGCCAGGGATAAGGATAAAAAAAGCGCCAAATGGCGGTCAGCCCCTGAAGGTTGGCAAAGAGACATGCAGCCACACAGACAGAAAAAACCGCGCATACCAGAACCGCCCCGGCCGCGATATCCTTGACTATCCTTGCGGTTTTGGAAAATTCCGGGGATTTCATGTCGGTCAGCCCTTCAATTGCGGTATTCAGCATCTCCGCTCCCATCACCAGCCCAAAGGCGAGAAACAGAATTGCTGTTTCTCCCGGCGAAAGGTTGAAAAAACGCAGAAACAAAAGGACATACACCGTCACGACGGTATGTATGCGCATATTTCTCTCATGATTGAGACAGAACAGGATTCCCCTGCCCGCAGCCCGAAAGCTTTGAAAAAATTTTTTCATCTCAACGCTTTATTCTTCAAACGGCATGCTGTCCGGCAGGCCGAGAAGCTCCATAATATGCTCTTCCTTTTCCCTCATGCGGACTGCTTCAATGCCGCCCTGCACATGATCGTATCCCAGAAGGTGAAGCATGGAATGCGCAGTAAGATATCCCACCTCCCGCTGAAAGGCGTGATCATACAGCTTGGCCTGCTGGTAAGCTCTTGCCATGCAGATCACAATATCTCCCAGCATGGAAGCGCCTGTCTGGGGATTCTTTTCATACTTTCCATCCTCGCCCAAGGGGAAGGAAAGGACATCTGTCACAGCATCCTTATTTCTGAACTGCTTGTTCAACCCATGGATTTCATCTTCACTGACAAAACTGACGCTGACCTCAACCGGACCCTCAAATTTCTCCATTTTCAGCACCGCGTTGCAACACCGGCGTACCAGCATCCGCAGCCCGGTGGGAATCTTGATTTCTTTCTGTCTGTTTTCTATGATGACTTTAATTTTGTCAGTCATTTGTTTCGCCTGCCTTCTTCATATTTATCATAAGCTTTAATAATTTCCTGCACCAGTTTATGACGGACTACATCCCGTCCGTCAAACTGCACCACCGAAATATCCTGGACGTTTTTCAGGATTTTGGTAACTTCTACAAGCCCTGAACGCCGTCCTTCCGGCAGATCTATCTGGGTGACGTCCCCAGTGATTACCATTTTAGAGTTAAATCCCAGACGGGTAAGAAACATTTTCATTTGTTCCCGCGTCGTATTCTGCGCCTCGTCAAGAATAATAAAGCTGTCATCCAAGGTGCGCCCGCGCATATAGGCCAAAGGCGCTACCTCAATATTTCCTCGCTCCACATATCTCTGATAGGTCTCGGCCCCCAGCATGTCAAACAGGGCGCCATACAACAGCCGCAGATAGGGATCTACCTTTGACTGGTGATCTCCGGGTAAAAAGCCCAGCTTTTCCCCCGCTTCCACCGCCGGACGGGTCAGGATAATACGGTTGACCTGATGGGCGCGGAAAGCGGTGACCGCCATTGCCACGGCCAAATAGGTTTTTCCTGTTCCCGCGGGACCAATGCCAATAGTAATGGTATTGTCCTTAATCTGAGTCACATAATTCTTCTGCCCAAGGGTCTTTGGTTTAACAGGCTTTCCTTTCGCTGTAATGCAAACGCAGTCTCCCGCCAGAGACTCGATTTTTTCTTCACTGCCCTCATTGACCAGGGTCATGCAATAACGAATCGACTGTTCATTGAGCGCCTCTCCCCGGTTAATCAGGTTCAGGAGGCTTTCAATCACCCGGCATGCCCTGGAGACACCCTCCGCTTCTCCTGCCACCTTCAGTTCTGAGCCGCGGCTGATAATATCCACATGGTATTCCTGCTCCAGCATTTTGATATTCTCATCAAAACTGCCGAAGAGAGCCACCGCCTGCTCCATCCTGTCAATATTAATAGACTGTTCGATCATAAATATATCTTTTTCCCTCTATCCATTGTTTTAAAGAAAGCGTAAGGCTCCCCTTTCCTATTTTCCACTAGGATCCCTGTTTTATTATATCATATTTTTCCGCTTTGGTAACTGCTTATTTCAACAAAATCTAATCCTAATTTTTCACTTTTTTCTCTAATTTATTAAAACCTCGTCCTCATATCCAATTTCCTCCTCACACTGAAAAACCAACTCGTATACAAGGCTTCCGTTTTCCACCGAAATACGCTTTTGAGAAGAAACAACTGTTATTCCGGCGAGTTCCTCCTCCCGTCTTTTTTCCAGATTTTCTTCAGCAACCGCCTGGGCTTCCTGTGCTGTATAGGTAATTTCCTGCCACTGATTTTCCTGCCAATATTCCGTTAAATATTGAATCGGGAGAGAAATGCCAAAAACAGAAAGTTCCTTTTTATCTATCTCTCTGGTATAGGTGTCTCCCTGGGGGGCGCTGGAAAAGCTCAGAGGTATTTCCATTCCAAACATCCGGAGACGATGGCGGATGATTTCCTTTCCCGCAGGCACAAGGACTGTCTGCTTCAACGGCACAACTTCCGTCAGGGTATGTGTTGTTGAAGCCGTGACGGTTCCTATGGAATGGTAAAGAAGCGTTTCCCCATTGACACCCTCCGTAATACCGGAAATGAGAAGATCCCCCGGCACCACCACATCGCCGGGCTCAACAACACTTTGACCGGATTTCGCTTCTACTGACAGAATCTGTCCCCCGGTTTTCGCCTTGATATTACAGGGAATATTATTAGGAATAATCTCCGGCTTTTCCTGCCCCTCCCGCAGATCAATCACGAGAGTGCTGCCCTTAGTATACATGGTCATCCACGAAATCTCCGGAAATTTCAGCATGGTTTCCTGCTGCAACAGCTCAAGATTTAAGTTGTTTTGATAACTGCCTACCCCCAGCCCCAACTCGTCAACGGCCTGGATAATCTTATCGGAAGACAACTGCGTGTTCCCCTGAATCTGAATATTCCACACAAAGAGGGATAAGAAATGCACAAGTCCAAAAAATACCACCGCTCCTAACATCAGCCCAGGTCTCTTTTTTATCTTCCGCAAGGGAAAAGCTATTCCATGACGCTCCTGTACTCTCAGCCTGGTTCCGGTTTTGCGGGCGGGTACGGCCAGCTTTTTATAGCAGCCCGCAAAAGTGCAGGCATAAAGCACTCCAGTCCTCCCCGCTACTTCCCATATGGGGATCTCTTCCGCGGCGGCCAAATTCAAAAATTTTTCCAAACAACTTCCCTTTGCCCGGAATTTAACATGGCCCCGAAGCTGACGTATCAACCCTATGGTCATAGCGTTCCCTCACTTTCTATCATCTTCCGATAAATTCTATATTAGAGATATATCCCTCAACACAAATAGAATCCCGTGTCATGCAGCGAATCAAAAGGTTTCTCCCTGATATCTTTACCACCAGACGGTTGGTACGGACTCTCACCACTTCCATGGTATATTCTAAAATCCCCTTGCAGCCGTCGATCTCCAACTTCCGGTTTCCCACCAATTCCATAAAGGTATCCTGTACGCCCGGCAAATCCTGAAACCCACCTATGCCATACCGTTCTTTTTTCTCCATGCCTAATTCCTGTTTTTCCCTTTGTTTACTGAACCTGGAATTTTTTTGGTTCATGGATGACCTCCGCCTTTCCATCTATGTCAAAATTTCTGTTATGTGCGGCCATTCCTGTTGCATCTCGCAGCTGCCTTTTTAAAATTTATGACGTCCCTTCTACAAAAATGCCCCTGGCGCATATATATGCCACAGTATGTTCTCTTCATATTTCCAGAGATCAGAATCATTCAGGAGGTCCTTTTATGTCTCACTTTGAGCGCCTGTCATCCCATCGTTTCCAGACACTATTGCTCGGCATCTGTTTTTTTTCCTTTGCTGTCTTTTTGCTTCTCTATTCTGATTCCGCTAAGGCAGGGGTCTCGGAAGGAATTCTGCGGTGCGTTGAGGTGCTTATCCCGTCCCTCTTTCCTTTTATGGTGCTCTCTTCCTTTTGTGTGAAATCCGGCCTTTCCGCCGCTATTGGTCGGGTTGCCGCTCCTGCCATGAAATTTCTTTTTCATCTGCCCGGCAGCAGCGCGGCCACAATTGTCATGGGCATGATCGGCGGATATCCCGTCGGGGCCCAGGGGATCCGGGCGCTTCTGGACGAAAAGTCCATCACTCCAAATCAGGCGCGGCAGATGCTGTGGTTTTGCGTCGGCGCCGGTCCCGCCTTTACCATCAGCGCGGTGGGGGAGGGAATGTTTGGCGACCGCACCATCGGGCTTCTACTTTACCTCGCTCAGGTGGCCACTTCTCTGACGATGGGAATCGCTGTGGGATGGCTGCAAAAGAAAAAAGAAAACAGGGCAGCCTTCCACCATCCTTCTTCCCCTTCTGCGGCAGAATCTGTAAAAACGCCTGTCGCAAACGCTTTGGTCGACTCCGTTTCGGGGGTTATGGCCGCCCTGATTCAAATGTGCGCCTTTGTCATATTGTTCAGCGCTCTGCTGTCACTTTTGGAGCGGCTTGAAATTTTCTCCCATCTCTCCTCCCTATTTTCTCATACCGGGATTCCTCCCCGCTATGGAGAGCTGCTGCCTTCCGCCCTTTTAGAAGTGACAGCCGGAGCCGGAAAGGCTGCTGGGCAGCATGCTGTCTTTTTTGCAGCCTTCGCTTTAGGCTGGAGCGGGCTGAGCGTCCATTTTCAAATTTACGCCATATTGTCCTCCCTCTCCTTCTCCAAAATCAAATTTATGATCGCCAGATTCACACAGGGGGTTCTTGAAGCCGGTTTTCTCTTTCTGTCCTTTCTTTTTCTGCCGGAGGAAACCATTCAAGTTTGGAATCAGCTACCCGGACAGTTGACCGGCGGACTGCATGGTTCTCTCCCCTTTCTCATCGCATTTCTCCTAATGTGCGCAATCTTCCTGTTCTCTCTGCCTTTTTTTAATGGGAACAGGCAAATAACCGTTCCAACCCATAAAAAATAGGAACAGAAAGAAAATAGCCCTATTATATTTATAGAAATCGGACTAGAAATTTTCAGCCGTTTTCCTTATCATTTTTTATCTGAGATAAATGTCTCTTTTCCTTTTCATCTTGGCCGGCTACAGGGTATCTAAAACTATAATTAAAAATGAAAAAGGCCGTAACGCTCTAATAAAGCGTACGGCCTTCCGACGTCTTTTCTCTTATAATTCAAAGTCCTTGGGATCAAAGGTAGTTAACGGAGGAAGCTCCCTAGGTTTTCTTTTTGTTGGATCATAAGAGAATTTTTTACAGCTGTCCTCCGGAGCAACTGGTTTTCTTCTTTTTTTATAAAGGCAACGAAGCTGCCCTTCTCCTGTTGTTTCCTGTGAAGAATACAGACAGAATTCACATTGCGTATACTCTTTGGTATCCCATAGCCTGTTTTTTCTGGAAAAGATCATCCTTGCGTCTCCCATCTGGAAATAGTATACTTATTATACTACGCTTCAAGGAAAAAGTCCACTTTATCCCCTTCCGATTTCATTCCGGTGGAAAATCACAAAAACAAGGAGGCAGATTTATGAAAAAAAGGCGGTTCTTTTTTCTAGTGGTTGCAGCCTGTATCTTTTTCAGTGGATGCTCTAAGAAGGATGAAACATCTTATCTAACCGGATACTGCCTCGCGGCGGAAAATGGAAGCTATCTGATTGTGGACAATCAGCATTCTGTCATTGTCATGAATGACCAAACGGCGGACGGTCTGTTGTTTAAATCCCTGGAGAGTGGAGATGAAATCCAGATCACTTGCGGCACGATCAGGGAAACCTATCCGGCCCAGACAGAGGTCAGCGGCTGCGTCATCCTTGAAAAAGGAAAACTTGATGAGATCTCGCCGGTAATTTTGAGTTCATTGGAGGAACTTGGCTGGAAAATCAAGCTCCCACAGTAATATGCCTCTGAAATTTTTCCAAAGGAACAGAACCAAAGCTTTTGCCGTGTATTTTTCTATAAAACCGGGCCTGGGTGAGTTTCACCGGACAATTTAAAGTGCCAATAAAGGAAGTTTCACTTTGGCGCGTCTTCAATTTATCAGGAACATCCTGCCGCCTATCCGCTGTTTCCGACGTTCGGCGGCATGCCTTTATGTTCACCGCCTTTCTTTATTTTAATCGCTTTCCAATCGATACTT
The DNA here is from genome assembly GCA_019419895.1 of Clostridiales bacterium. Lineage (GTDB taxonomy): Bacteria > Bacillota > Clostridia > Oscillospirales > Acutalibacteraceae > JAHZIE01. The sequence continues at coordinate 12,932 of JAHZIE010000052.1, forward strand.
TTTCATAAAAATTGTTCCAAGCGTCTTTCCCCTCAGCTTTTTTATTTCGGCACAGACGAAAACTACCTACTTACGATTTGCCCAGAAAAGAAAGAGAACACAGTTTACCTTCCTTTGCGCCTTGCCTTTCCCTGCTTCCACCAGAATATTTCTCTTGCCGGACACAATAAAAATGGTCAATCCCCTGAGCTTCTCAGAGATTGACCATTTTTTAATTCTATAACCTATAGAAAATAAATCGCTTTTCAGCAGCGTCAGCCGGAAGACAAAAAAACGCTCTATCTGACCTGCCCGTCATCCTGAAGAAGGGGAATCGTGATGTCTTGGCTTTCTTCCGACGCGGCATGAAAAATCGTCAGGGTTACTTTATCCCCCGCCTTCTGTTCTTCCAAATAATCGAACAAGTCATCCGTAGTCAAGAGCTGATTACCGTCAATATGGGTGATAATATCGCCGATTTGAGCGTCCGTTCCATTTAATGGACTGTCCTCGGCAATCTGATGAATCAAAAGTCCCTGGGGAATATTTTCATAATTTGCCTGCGCCGTTGAAATCGCGGAGCAGGTGATTCCTATCCTTACCCTTCCGGAAACATAACCATATTCCAGGAGGTCGTCAATCACCGGCTTTGCCTGAGTAATCGGGATGGAGAATCCCATTCCCTCATAACTGGTGGAAACCAGCTTCGCTGAATTGATGCCAACCACCTTGCCGTACATATTGACCAACGCCCCTCCGGAATTTCCCGGATTGATAGCCGCGTCCACCTGGATCAGCTGAATATTGGTGCTGACGCCCACCACGTCGCGGTTTAAGGCTGAAACAATTCCGTGGGTTACTGAGCCGGCATATTCCAAACCGCCCGGATTGCCAATTGCGACCACATAATCTCCCACCTCTAGAGTGTCCGAATCTCCAAACTCAGCAGGCTGAAGTCCTTGTGCCTCTACCTTTAAAACCGCCAGATCAGTACGGGTATCATAGCCCATAACCACCCCCATATATTCTTCATTGTCGATGGTCACCACACTGATAATCAGATCATTGGCGTTATAGGACATCTCGCTGTTGATAATGACATGGGCATTGGTGATAATAAAGCCATCCTCCGACAGAATGATCCCGGAGCCTTCTCCCACCTTAACCATTTCCCCATCTTCCATAAGGTAGGCTAGTACCCCGACCACAGAAGGACGTACCTTTTTTGCTATCTGCTTCGGTGTCAGCTCATTGGAAAAGAGGATATCCTCGCTGGATTCCAGCTCTAACGCCGGGATATCCCCACTGTACTGAGGACGCTGGAAATTACCGCCTCCGGAAGAAGCCTCTGTCCCCGAGCTCATGGAGGAATGGGATGAAGAACTGCTTCCACGGGAAGACTCGTCAATCCCTCCCCCGCCGTTTGTCTGCCGGAACATTCCCCAGAAGACCAGGCAGAAAGCCAAAATGATGCTGATAGAAAGAAGAATAATAAGAAACGCCTTTCCCCCTCCTGACATCTTCGGCCCCCGCGGAGGCTGCTGATAAGGAGGATAATAAGCATTCCCGGGGTTAGGCGGTATCTGATACTGGGGTGGGCGATAGGTATGCTCTGTTTTCAGGGGATCATATCCATTTGGACTAGGGGAAGGGGGATAACTATTGGAAGCTTCTTCTTTGTTACCCTCCATTTTTTCCCGCTCTGGCTCCCCTTGTGGAAAAAAGTCGTTCATTCTCTGATCAAGCCTTTCTTATCCTAATTACCCATCTTCATCAATCTTTATTTAATCATTGTGCTTTCCGTCCTTACGAGCCTTAGGTGAGGACTCAGCGGCAATAACAGGAATGGAAAACTCAAATTCCGTATATTGGTTTTCAACACTGCGGACGGTAATTTCTCCTCCATGAAGCTGGATAATGGTGCGTACAATATAAAGACCTAGGCCCATGCCGTTTTTATCCCTGCTGCGGGATTTGTCCGTTTTATAAAAACGGTCAAAAATCAAAGGCAGTTCATCCGGCGCGATACCGGGCCCTGAATTTCCTATAATCACATGGACATCCTTGGAAGTCTGCACCAAGTGGGCATAGATCTTTCCACCCTCGTCTACAAATTTTACAGCATTATCAAAAAGGTTATAAATCACCTGGAACAACAAATCCGGATCCCCGTCTACAAAGACATTCTCCATCTCCTCCAGCCCGCAGATTTCAACATTTTTGTTTTCAATCGCGTTTTCAAAGGACAGTAGGGAATTGATGATAGTTTCCTTGATTTCAAAGCGTATCCGGTGCAGCTTCATCTCGCCGCTGTCGATTCTCGACAGATCCAGCATGGAACGCACCAGTCTGGAAAGGCGCTTAACCTCGGTAGAGACAATCTTCAAATACTGCTTCTGCTTTTCCGGCGGAATAGTGCCGTCCAGAATTCCATCAATAAAGCCGGCGATGGTGGTCATGGGCGTTTTCAGCTCATGGGAAACATTCGCCACAAAGCTTCTGCTCATGGATTCGCTCGCGGAAAGGGAGGAGGCCATATTATTCAGCGCAATAGCGAGCTCTCCCACTTCATCATCTCCCCGGACACGAATCCGGCGGGAAAAATCGCCCTTTCCAAAGTTCGAGGCCGCAATACTCATTTCCCTCAAGGGCAGTACCATTCGATAGGTCATGATTCCTGAAGAAACAAAGGAAATCAAAGCGGCAAAAACCGCCGCCATAATGCAGATCTGAATGATATCCTTCTTAAAATCGGTGAAATTCTGAGCGGTAGAAGCAATAAACGCGGCACCGATAACCTGGGATTCTGAAGTGGTTTCATCATAATAGGTGATCGGCACGCCCACTACATATTGCTGAGTCTTGTACATTCCTCCCAGATTATCCAAGCCGGTATATTTCCCCTCTATCGCCGCCTTCATAATATTCTGCGGCACCTGATGGGACAAATGCCTGCATTCCCCGCTGTTGTCCGAACAGATAAATACAGTTCCGTCCACCTGGGTGATAAAAATATCCGACTGGACATTGGGTGCCAGCATGGAGATCAAACCCTCCACATCGCTCGATGGGACATAACGGACATAATCCTTCCCGTCGCTACCGCTGCCCTCAACCTTCTCTACCCTGCTTTCCACCATTTTGGAGACAGTTTCAATATTGCTCGAAAGCAAATCCAGCTTATCATCAATCCAATAATTAGAAACGGATACAAACAGCACCGTCCCCATAATCAGAAACCCCACCATAATAATGGCTGAACTGAGCAGCAGATATTTTTTGAATAACGACTTCTGCATTATTCCTTTACCTCGAATTTATAGCCAACACCCCAAACGGTTTTCAGGGCCCACTTATCCGAAACGCCCTCCAGCTTTTCGCGCAGCCGTTTGACATGGACATCAACCGTACGGGAATCACCATAATAGTCAAATCCCCAAACCTCGTCTAAAAGCTGATCTCTCGTCAGGACACGGTTGGGGTTACTCGCCAGATGGTAAATCAGCTCCAGCTCCTTTGGCGGCGTATCCACCTGCACGCCGTTGACCTTCAATTCATAGTTGGTCAAATTGATGGAAAGCTTGTCATATTTGACCTCCTTTACCTTCTGGCTGTCAGAAACGCCGCTGCGACGCAGGACGGCGCGTATTCTTGCCACAACCTCCTTGGCCTCAAAGGGCTTCACTACATAGTCATCCGCCCCAAGCTCCAGCCCAAGAACCTTATCAAATACTTCCCCCTTGGCGGTCAGCATAATGATGGGGCACTGGGACTTTTTCCGAATTTCACGGCAGACCTGCCAGCCGTCCAACTCCGGCAGCATAATGTCGAGCATAATCAGGCTGAAATTTCCTGTTTCAAACATATCGATGGCCGCCTTGCCGTCATTGGCAATTTGAACCTCAAACCCTTCCTTTTCAATGTAAAGCCGCAATAATTCACATATATTCTTATCATCGTCAACTACCAGGATTTTCCCCATAGACATACTATACCCCTTCCTTTATCCTTATATTTGGCTTTTATCTTCTCCATAAAATCTTCCAGCTGACCCCCAACGTCATGATTCTTATTCTTTATTATAAAACAGCTCTCATAAAAAATGATGAACTTTTCTTTAAGTTTTCCCGGATCCGCACACCCTTTCATTCGAAACGGCGCATTTCCGCCGCGGGAGGCAGCGGCACGCGCCGTTCCTTTATCTTAGGCTTTTTGTGACAGCAAAGATTCCAAGGGGCAGGACAGTAGATAGCCCCCTCTCTGATTTGAAGCGTCTGAAGTCAGAAAAACGGTCTCCTACCAATCGATTTTCA
>JAHZIE010000053.1 GCA_019419895.1 Clostridiales bacterium
TGATGATGTTAAGATAGATTTAACTTTGCTGCCGCTGGAACTGATAGACGAGTACTGATAATAGTATAGAAAACTGGAATCCAAAAAACAATGGAGCATATTTTAACTTCTTGAAGAAAAATCAACCTGCAGGAAACAAGCAATTAAATCTATTGTACTTCATATCTAAAGCAGCAGCAAGCAAAGCCATTCTGGTACAAAAAATCCCGTTCTTGTCTACTCATTTAGGACGTTAAAAGCGCATCCGTAGTAAGACTTTCCCGGCGTAGTCGGCAGGTAAGCAGGACAGATTATCCAATCCCCGCCAGCAAAGGCTTCTAAATGCGTAGAGGAAAATCCATAAGAAAGCACCGGGCGCAGGGCCAGCAGGCCGCCGCGTCCGGCGTTTTCTTATGGGCTGTCCTTTAGGATAGCCCGGATCAGCTTGTTTTGCAGGTGGTGTTTATTTTATCGTTGAATAGTTCGGCTGGCTTTGCCATTCATTCCTCTATGTTTTGTATTTGATCGGTTATCTCTGGCTGATTGCTCTGAATGCCTTCATTGAGGTTTGGAACGCTGAAAAACACGGCAATGAAAATGTTTATTAAAACGATAGCCGCCAATATAATGGCAACGATTTTCCAGATACGGCGTGAGCGGCGATTTTTGATTGCAAGCTGCTCATTTATCCTTGATAACTGCTCTGCGACATCACTGGCGGTATTTTCATTTTCAATTTTTGCCCCCAGCAATTCGCTGACAGATACTTCCAATATTTCAGCCAATCGGATAAGGGTATCGGCGTCGGGAACAGATAAATTTTTCTCCCACTTAGAAATGGTCTGTCGGACTACATGGAGCCTTGTTGCCAATTCTTCCTGTGAAAAGCCTTTTTGCTTTCTGAGAGTTTTTAAGTTTTCTCCAAACATTGTGCGTTACACTCCTTTGCTTTGATAAATCCAAAGTAACACATTAGCCCTCATACGGCAAGCAACGCAGATTAACAATAACGCAACTTCCCGTAAAAGAAAGGCTTACATTCAAAAGGCGCTGCGAGCATAAGAAATTAGGCTGAATGGCACCGGAAAATAAACTTGTTATCCACCCAAAGGCATAGATAATCCATAATAAAGCGCCGGATGTGCCACCCCATGAGATACGCATCCGACGCTTTTGGATAATAATATGGTGCCATCACCATAGGAACGCCGTAAACTTCACACCGTTTTCCGTATTGACCATGTTGTGGATGATTTCGTGGTGGTCGAGGATGGTTTTGGTGATATACAGCCCCAGACCGCTGCCGCCGCTATTCCGGTTCCGGGATTTGTCCACCCGATAGAAGGGAGTGAAGATACGCTCCAAATCTTCCTCTGCAATGTGGACGCCGGTATTCTCCACGGAAAACACCTCGTCCTTTTGTGTGACAGTAATCACAGCCCCCGCTGGCGAATATGCCACGGCATTTCCGATCACATTGGTGAACACTTTCTCCATAAGCCGCCGGTCCCCCTGGTAGTGGTATTCCGGCTGGATGTCCATGCGAAGTTCCATCTGCTTATCCTCCATCCGGCCACGGAACTGCTGGCAGACCTTTCGCAGCATTTGGCTGATGTCCAGGTCGGTGCGCTCCAGGTGGAAATCGCTGCCGCCCATCCGAGCCGCCGACAAAATCTCCTTGACCAGCGCCTCCATGTCATTGGTGGTTTTCATACACCGGCGCAGGTAAGTATCGCGGTCTTTGTATTCGCCAACCTGATAGATCATGCCCTCCAGTTGCCCCTTGATGATGGCGATGGGAGTTTTCAGCTCATGGGAGACGGCGGTGAAAAATTCCACGCGCTGCTTTTCCTGCTCACGCTCCCGCTCAATATCTTTCTTCAACTGCCAGTTCGCTGACCGCAGGCTGGCCAGCGCATTGCTGAGCTGATCCGCCATTTCATTCAGGCTGGCGGCCAGCACACCGATTTCGTCTTTTCGGTTGACTTCACACTTCCAGGTCATGTCCAGGGTGGTCATCCGCTTTGCCACGTTGCTGATATTGACCAGCGGCTTGGAATAGTACCGGGAACAAACCACCGCCCCAATGATGGAGATCAACAGAATCACAACGGCAATAAAGGGGATGAGCTTTAGCAGGATGTCATAGGACTGCGCCACCGCGACCAGGGCGGCATTGGCAAATACATGGTAGATTTGCCCGCCTTGCTGGAATGTTGCGGAACAGCTCATAGAGGGAGCAGAAGTGTCCAGGTTCTCCATGTCGGCAAAATTCACGGAGAACAGATTATTCCCATAATTATCGTTGACTTCCACTGAGGCGTTATTCGTCATGGAAAATTCCATCAGACTGTTCGAACTGGCCTCCCAGCCATTCCGCTCCAGAACCTCCACCAAGTCATAAAAATCGGAAGTGACCTGGCCTTCCAATTCCGTGTGGTAATTTCTCGGCAGGAAAATCATCACCATGCCGTAAATGATAATGCAGCAGACCACCAGCAGCGCCAGCATACTGAGGAAGGTTTTGGCCTGGATGCTTTGACTAATCTTCCTTCTCAATTTTATATCCCGCCCCTCTCATGGTTTCGATGTAATCCACACCCAGCTTTTTACGGATGTTCTTGATGTGGGTGTTTACGATTTTTTCGTCGCCAATATAGTCGTAGCCCCAAACCGTGTCCAGCAGCCTTTCCCTGGACACCACCCGGCCTTGGTTCTCCAGAAGGAGTTTCAAAATCTCAAATTCCCTGGTGGTCAGGGAAACGCTTTCTGTTCCCACAAGGACGGTAAGGCTGTCCGTATCCACCGTGATTTCCTTATAGCGGATCACGTTATTGGGTGCAGTGCCGCCCTGTTCGGCCCGACGCAGCACCGCTTCGATATGCTTCATCACAACCGGCATGGAAAAGGGCTTGGTGATGTAATCATCTGCCAGAGCGTCAAAGCCCTTCATCTGGCTATCTTCATCATCCAATGCGGTGAGCATGATGATGGGAACCAGGCTCTCCCTCCGCAGAATCTCACACACGGCAAAGCCATCAATTTTCGGGAGCATTAAATCCAGAAGCACCAGATCGGGCTTGTTCGCCCGGAACTGTTCAATACCTTCCAGGCCATCAGCAGCCAGAACCACCGTATAGCCTGCGTCCTCCAGGAACGCCTTGATAATATTCTGAATGGATTCTTCATCCTCTATAATCAAAATCATTTTTGACATTGCTTGCACCTCCAAGGGTAGTGTACCATACGAAGGTGGAGTTTTGGTGGAGTTAGTGTGTCTTTTGTACAAAATAGAGAAAAATATTTTGGATTTCGCAAGCTGACAATTACAGGATTTTATAAAGAGAAAAACCCGCAGGAAAGGGTGATTAATCTCTTCCCGCGGGACTTATTTTTCTTTTTCTGTTGGTGGTACAAATTCCAGCAGATCACCAATCTCACAATTCAACACTGTACAGAGCCTTCCAAGAACGTCTATATCCAATCGAGTGATCTGGTTTCTGCAGTAGTTGTTGATCTGTGTCCGTTGCATCTCTGCCCGATGGCTCAACATATTTTTACTAAGGCCGGATTCTTTCAAAAGATCATCCAGCTTGATCCGAATGGTTCCATATTCCACTTGCCAACCCTCCTGCTTAAATAAATTTGTTGACAAGTATAGTGTACCCTTGGTAGAATAGAAAAATAAGATATAGAAAATCTTGTTAGACTTGTTACACAGCAAAAATAAACAATCACGCATTGAAATACAATAAGAGAAATAAGCATATTTACAAATTAACTTAAATTTTGCTATGGCTTGTCGAATTTTTTAGCGATGCTTGACAAAAGCTAAGAGAATCCTACTCGGTTTCTAAAATTTCCCTATTATAATACCCTCATTAAAAATTGATGAGGGGGAAAACACACATTTCTTGTCAGTTATCCCCGTAAGGGGAAACCATGGCAACGAAATATATAGCATATGGCGGTTGTCCGCCTGGAGTCAGTCAAACATCACATTCATTACATACCGCAGTCCTCCAAGGGATTGCGGTATTTTTTAGTTCGACATTATTTTTTCTTTTTCTACATCCATTTTCACAAAACAGTACATATTGCCGCCTTCATGCGCTCGTCTTTTGGCGAGCGCATTTTCTATTTGTCGGAAAATGGCGATGGCTGCCGCTTGACAGGCAGCGCCGCCCTTCCTGTAGGGGGCCTCCGTCCGTCTGGATTTTCCCGAAAATTCAGACGAAACGGAGGATCTACAGGTGAAATATGCACCCAAAAAGGTATTTATTATAAAAGACGGAGGGTATCAGGAGCTTACATATGAAGCGTACTGTGCGCTCTGCGAAAGTGATTCATCCTATAAGGATAAGCGTTTTATTCCTCTGCACGGGATGCTGATGGAAGTGACAGAGGATGATTTTAAGGAGTTCTACCGGAATCAGCGGCGGCAGAAGTATCTGGAGGAACGGTCAATCAACAATCAGGACATTTCCATTGATATGTTGCCAACGCAGGAGTTTCGTGATCGTGATGTTTTATTCGACTCGGATCAGGATGTGGCTGAGAAAGTTCTGAATAACATCTTTCTGGACAAGCTCAGAGAAGTCCTTCCTCTGCTGGATGCGGAAGACCAGAAGCTGCTCTGGCTTCGGCATGGCCAGGAGCTTTCCGAGCAGAAACTCGGTGAGATTTATGGCGTTTCCCAGCAGGCGATCAGCAAGCGGCTCCGGAAACTCTATGACAAAATCAAAAAAATGATAGAAATTTAAAAATTTCCGGTTGTAGGCCCCCTCACTTTTCGGCATGTAAAGTGAGGGGGATTTTCTATCCACCCTCTGGCACCTTGAAAACCGCATATGCAGCATACCAGATACTTCCCCTCTGTTGTCGGCAGGAGCTGGCAAGCCACATGATTGGAATCAGGGAAACTTCTTTACACCGCAGAAGAAAGAAGGAAGATTTCCCGGTTCATGGATCAGACGATGCGGGGCAACCGCACCGAAGGCGATGACAGGCAGAGGGTTATAATGGTACTTCCGTCCAGTCACAGGCCGAGCGTTGAAGCGGCTTTTTCTTGTTCTGCCGTGAGCCGTCGCAGCCAATGAGGGCGGCCCCGTGAGATCCACGGGGAGGTGAGATTCCTATGAGGCCAAAGCCATGGCCGTTTGGTGTGTTCCCGTGCCAGGGGAAATCGGGGATAAATACTGGCAAGCACAAAACGATTGATATCACAAGGCGGCAGTCTGCCCAAAACCAGGCTGCCGGCCTTTTACATAGTAAAACAGATTGGAGGGAGGATCATGACAATGGATGAGATCAATCAAGTAGAACGTGCTATGGACGGATTCTATGTGGGATATGCAACTGTCAGCTCTCTGAAAGGAATCCGTACACAGCAATATGTTTTTAATATGACTCCGGAGAACATCTCCGGATTCCTCTATACATGGAAAGACCGTGCCGGACAGGTTCTGCTGACGGACATGCTGGATCGCCCACTTCTGAAAATGGAGAGCGGATGTATTACACAGTGCAAAACAAAGGAATTGAAAGATCAGGTGGTTTCTCTGCTGGATGCTATCCGCACAGGTCACATGCCGCCTGCAAAGTTTCCTATGGTGACCAGGGAATTGTTCCAGGCTTATATCGATATGGAAGAAGAAATGGTCGCCCGTGCGGAAGTGGGCGCACTTGCAAGAGAGGAACAGCAGGCAGCCTTAGAAATGGGCCTCTGAAAATGTCTGGAGGTGGCATGGAATTGAAAGAAATTAAACGTGGGGATCTGTACTATGCGGATCTACGGCCCATTATCGGCAGTGAACAGGGCGGCGTCCGGCCTGTGCTGATCATACAGAATGATGTTGGAAATCATTTCAGCCCTACTGTGATCGCGGCATCCATTACCAGCAGACAAAGAAAACACCGGTTGCCTACCCATGTTTTTCTGCCAATCAGTACAGAGGGCCTGCGGCGTAACTCCATTGTTCTGCTGGAACAGGTACGCACCATTGACCGCAGCAGGCTTGGCGATTACATAGGCCGGTTGGATGAAAACGCAATGGAGGCGGTAAATGAAGCCCTTGCAATCAGCATCGGGATTGAACAGAACAGTGCTTCTGGATTAAGATAATACAGAATATCAGCACAGTTTCTTTGTTTTCAAAGAGAAAGCGGGAGGAAAAATTTTGAATAAAAAGGAAGACCTGAAACCAACAGATCAGAATCTGCCGATCACTCCTGAATTACTATCGCAGATAGATCATGCGGTTGCTGTCAGTTTTGGTTTGGACGGGATGCTGAATCCAACAGAAAAAGAGGAAGATCCAGATGGCGCTGCCAGCGGGTAAACAGCCTGTTGGTAGTGCTTCGGTTTTCGGAGAAAAAATCCCGTTTTTGGTTGGATTTTGTGGTAGCTATTTGTGAAACAACACGGTATACTGTGTATTGCGTAGAGGAAAGGAGGCGAACGGTTTGAGACGGTACAAGGTAGAAAACCTTACAGAAGGGCGTACAAAATATTATTACATCCAGGACTGCCAGACGTATGACATTGTTCCGCTGCCATCCAAATATCTGAAATATAAAATCAAGGCCAATCGTTCGCCTAATACGGTGAAACGGTCGGCCTTTTCTATATGCTACTATCTGGAGTACCTGAATGAAATCCATATGGAAATCCCACAGGTTTATGAGCTGGATCTGGAAAGGCAGAATGAACACTTTGTAGATTTCCTGTACTGGCTGAAAGCCGGGAACCATACAGAAAAGAACAATTTAAAAGTAATACACAACGGAACCTGCAACGCATATCTGGAAGATGTGTTCAGGTTCTTTCTTTATATCGAGGGAATGTATGAACAGCTTGGGAGCCTGAAGGTACTGTCCTATAATTACCACTTCGCAGTCAATGCGGTAGGCGTAAAAAAGAGACTCCGCTTTCAGGCGTTCAAAGGTTACCTGCAGGAAGAAGAACGGAACGTGCGGCCTGCGGAACACGATGAAATTATCACAGTCCTTCAGGCGTGTACCAACTGCCGGGATCAACTCCTCATCCTGCTGCTTGCGGAAACCGGATTCCGAATCGGGGAAATCCTTGGTGTAGACTATGTCCACGACATTGATTACCGGAATCGCATGATTGGCGTCTACTTCCGTGAAGATAACGAAAATGATGCCAGAGCTAAAAACGCAGAATACCGAAAAGCCAGGATCAGCGATGACTCCTTCGATTTCCTGATGTACTATCTGGCTGAGTACAGAAAACTATTGCAGCATCAGAATTATCTGTTCATCAATATCGCGGGAAAGACCGCCGGACAGCCTTTAAAAGTGGACAGCGTCTATGACATGCTGAAACGGATGGAGAAAAAGACAGGGATTGATCTGACTCCGCATATGCTTCGGCGGTACTTTGCCAATATACGCCGGAAAGACGGATGGCGGCTGGAGCTGATCCAGCAGGCACTGGGGCATAAGCATCTGAATACTACCATACGTTATCTGAACATCATGGATGATGAGCTGATCGAAGCCAGCCAGGAGTTCTACGCCAAGCATTCCGCTCTGTATGGTGTGAAAGAACTTTTATAGGGGAGGTGATAGAAAATGCCTGCCTACGCAATACGGGAATGGCGACAGGAAGAAAAGCCAAAAGCGTTGCCGGAGCAGATCATTGAAACCATTGATTCCTGCGAAGATGTAGCTAAAACCGCCAAAAGCCGGCTGAAGAAGTTCCTGGCAGAAATGGGGATTCAGGATATTCTGGAGATGGACTATCCACTGCGGAAAGCATATCAGAACTATCTGTTCTCCGCCTGCCAGATCCAATCGGCTGACCGTTATCTCCTTGCGTATGACAGGACAAAACAGGCGGATATCCGCAGACGAATGAAAACCCTGGCGGGAAAGAACCAATGCCGGTGGCGGCTGGAAGAAACAATTCTGTTCCTTCCCTATCATCCGGATCAGGAACTGGCGATGGAACTGGATTCCGTCAGGAACCGGTCTAATATGGTCTGGGATTTCACAAAACCCTGTGCATGGCATGTAAAAGAACAGGTTTTTACAACATTGAATGAAATCCTTGCCATTACGAAAAATCCGATCAAACGGAGGCAACGATTGACTGGACTTCAATATCTGTACGACTTTTGTACCGAGCAGGAGATCCAGGATATTGAGGATATGGACTTGACACAGGAGCAGATGTTCAACTCTTATCTGACCGAACACGCTCCCAGCGAAACTTATAAACACCAGATGCTTGCGATCCTGAATTTATGCCGGAAAACAGTCTTCCTGCATAATGCACAGATTAACTGGCAGGCGAATATCTGGTACCTGGATGGATTGAGAATTGCGGAGCATCGGCTGAATCGGAGCAGTTCAGTGACTAGTGTGTCCTTCACAGAGATCAGTCACAAGGAAAACCGCAGGTACGCCAAGGAATATATGAAATACCAGATCGGCGTTACCGGTCAGGCCATCAGCACGATAACGACAAGATACTGCCTGTTGGAGCGTTTCCTGGTACGTTTATCGGAACAAGGTCAGGATGCCGCAAGCTGTACGACAAAACAGATTGAAGATTACCTCGGTGAATTGCAGGAAAGCGGGATTTCCGCAAAATCCTTTAATGCATATATATCCGGGCTGAATCATTTCTTCCGGTTCCTCATCGCCCGAAATTATCGGGGAACGATGCCGTTCCAGCCAGAGCTTTATCAAAAAAAGATAATCGTCAAACATCATGACCGGAGCGTTTTACCGGAGGTCTGCGAAGAAGTGTTGGGTAAGCTGCATCTGCTCCCGGATCATCTTCGCTGCATGTACCTCCATCTCTGGTGTCTGGGCCTGCGGATCAGCGAGATATGTACCCTGAAGGGAAATGCCTATTATCGCCAGAACCATGATACCTGGATTCAGGTGTATCAGGTAAAGATGAAGAATTATAAGCGGATTCCCATAGCAGAGGGCCTGTATAGGATCATGGAAGTTTATATCAAAACCCACCAGATCGGGCCGGATGACTACCTGTTTACGAACAAAAACGGCGGCCCTTACCGGAGCATGACTTTCCGTCATCAGATGAAAAAGTTCTGCGAAGACCATGAGATTGACGGCGGGGATTACCTGTTCCAGTCCCATGATTACCGCCATACAGTGGCAACGATGCTTTATGACAATGGCGTATCCATACAGGGAGTACGGGATTACCTGGGACATGATTATCTGGAAATGACAGAACAGTATATAGACTACATGCCCAAAAAGATTGCAAAAGAGAATATGGGATTTTTCCAAAAGCCGGAACATAATCTGGCGGCTGGTTTGAGAAAGAAAGGAGGCAGAGATGGAAAATAGATTGTACTATTGGGAGTTGGCATGCTATGAAACTTCCGGAAATCTGCCGCAAAGAGCCATCGGAAAAAGTAATTTTATTGACCTTTCCTTTCTTCCCAAAGAAACCATGCGGGAAGAATACAGATGCTACTTCCTGTACAGGGGCGGCCAGGTGTCGCTGAACACCATCTGCCATGATAAGACATATTACCATCAGGTGTGCAAAGCCCTTCAATTGCGAAAAAACATACCTGACAGCTTCCTCGGCTGGCAGCCATCCAAATGGATCGAACTGTTAAAGATATGGATGCTGCAGAATGGTATCCCATTTTATAAAGAGAAGGAAACTTTGTATGGAACGATATGCCGGACGGATGCTCCTGTGCTTCAGCACCTGAAACGCTTCCTGCGTTTCATTCAGCCGGAGGATATGCGACCGGAGCGGGAAAAGGATATATGGGCTCTGAAAAAACTGGATATCCCTATTAAAGAAAATCCGATTTATAAAACGGAAACTCTGGATTTTACCGGAATCTTGCAGGAAGGTCTAAGGGAGGAAGTGAAACAGGCAATTTTCCTGCATATAAAATATGAAAAAATCGGAACCGTGAAACGGGAGCTGACTTCCATCCGGAAGTTTTCCGGATACCTGATGGAGAAAGGCGTAAAGATCAATTCCTGCGCCGATGTTGACCGGGATCTGTTGGAAGAATATCTTGTCTATATCAACACCAATGGTTCATCCGGCAGAGGAAACAGCGATGACATTCTGAAACTGAGGGCAGTATTGGAAAGTATCGGCAAACTATATGGATACAGCCATCTGGAATCCTTATTCATCAACACAGATATCCCGCCGGAAGTGCAGCCAGTATTCCGAGCTTATTCCGATGAGGAACTGAAGCGGCTGAACGCTCATATCACAAAACTGGATATCCAGTTGGCACGATGTATGGTAATCCACCAAATGCTTGGTACAAGAATCTCTGATACGCTGACACTGCATACAGACTGCCTGTCAAAGAGAAACGGGCTGGATATTATCCGGATTGATCAGGTAAAAACACGAACATTCGAAAAGCCTATCAGTGCAGAATTGGCAGCTCTGATCCAGAAAGCTATCGATTGTACTTACGATCAGTATGGTAAAACCGAGTATATCTTCGTGGATGCCAAAGCTCCCAGCCGCCCGCTTCAATATACAACCATAAAGCACAAGGTGCTGCGGTTGATAAAAAGTGAAGATCTGCGGGATGATGATGGGAAACTGTTTAAATTCAGTTCCCATATGTTCCGGCGGTCTTACGGAGTTAAGTTGACAGAAATGCATCTGGATGACTGGACGATAGCAAAACTTCTGGGGCATAAAAACATAAGCGCAGTAAAGCATTACAGAAAAATGAGTAATCAACTTCTGGCTGAAGAAACCCGAAAAGCACGGGAACAACAGACCAGAATCCTGCTCGCAAATTTAGATGGATGGGGTGAAGAATATGAACAAATACGACAGGATGATTGAAATAAACCGGGAACGAAGCGATGAAAAGATTGCTGCGGCGAAACTGGCAATCCGCAAACTGTTGGATCAGGGAGAGAGGGTATCGGTTCCGCAGCTCGTAAAAATGACAGGCGCTTCCAGAGGATTCTTCTATAAGAATCCCATCGTGAGGGCTGAGATTGACCGGGCTATGGAACAGCAGGCCGGAACCATAAATCCCCGCAGAGGCATTTTAGACAAAGCAATGGAAGGACGGATAGATCTCCTTCAAGAAGAAATTTTCCGACTCCGGCAGGAAAATCAGGCACTCCATGCTGAAAATCAGAGATTGCAGAAGATTATCAGCAAGAAAAGCCGGAGTGAATTTCGAAACCTGTAAAAAATAAAATATAGGAAAATACATAGAGACAGCGGATCAACCAACCGCTGTCTCTTATCATTCACAAAACGTATGGAAAAGCATTAAACATAGGTATTTGTATAAACGGGTAAACCAGAGTACAATAAATGGGAAAGGTCGGAGCAATATGCTACTAAAAAGAACAGAAAACACACTTGTGTAAGCCGTTAAGCCCAGTGTTTTCAAGGGCTGGAGAGGACGGGCTACATTTTAGAATCCTAATTTGTAGGAAGATTAGTTTATTTTTTAGGATAACTTTTCTTGGCCCTATTTTGGCCCAAATAATTCTAAATAGGGAAAATAACCACTGAAAACCATAGAATACGAACAAGAAAAGACACAAAAGTACACTAAAAAATACCTGGATTATATCATCCGTACCTGAGTTTAGATAGGCTTGGAAAGCAGTTGAATTGACGGTTGCAAGATAAGAAAGAGAGAAGATATTTTTTAAGAGCTCTGGATATATCACCCGCGGTCGGGTGAATGAGATTGGAAACAGGAAATCCCGTTATTTCTCCTGACTGGAGCAAAAATGCTGATATTCCAGCCATGCCTGGGTTTCCAAAAAGACAAGTTCTTTCTGCCTTTCATTAAGAAGCTCGTGCCGGGCGCCCCCATAGACCTGGAAGGAGATGTTGCGGTATCCGGTATTCTGAAGAAACCGTACGGCGGAGAGGAATTTTTTGTCATTTCCCCGGCAGGGATCTTCCCAGCCTTCCAGAAAAAGGACCGGAAGCCCTGGATTTTTCATCTGCCATCCTTCCGCGTGATAGGTTTCATACAAGAGTGTCAAAAGAGTGTCAAAGCCGTTGAGGGTAAAAATAAAGCCGCAAAGCTCGCTTTCATCATAGGCGGAGACAACGGCGGGATCGGAGCAGATCCATGCGTTTTCACTTTTTTCTGAGGAAAGGCCCTTCTGATAGGAGCCGAAAATCAGTTTCTGAATCAGAGGGCTTCTCCATTTTTCTCCCTTTCTTTTGGCCATAAGCCGGATCCAAGCTCTTGCGGGTTTGGCGAGAATATTTTTGCTTGGACTGCCGCAGACGATCAGACCGTCGATTTCGTCATCAAAGCGTTTGATGTAATTGCGGACAATCAAAGAACCCATACTGTGACCAAACAGGTAGAGCGGAAGGGAAGGATACCGCTTTTTTGCCCAAAGGGAGACCTGATGCAGGTCGAGGATCACATGTTCGGCGCCGTTAGTGTAAAAATAGCCCAAATCATCCGGATGCCTTACGCTTGCGCCATGTCCGCGATGATCATGGATGACGCAGGCATAGCCCTTCTCACAGAGAAATTCCATGAAGGGAAGATAGCGTTCTTTGTGCTCGCTCATGCCATGGCTGAATTGGACAATCCCTTTGGGAACGTCGGAGGAAAGAAGCAAAAGGGATAGTTCCAAGCCGTCCTGCTCGGAAGATAAAGTGATTTGTTCGATCATAGGGCTTGCCTCCCATCAGAATAAAAGAAAAAAGAACCACAGGGAATATCCCAGGTATCCCTTGGCTGAAAAAAGGGGGAAAATGGGCGCTTGGCCGGGACTTACAGCTTCATCTGTTCCCCTGAAGTATCCTCCGCGGCAGGGAGAGCGCCTGCCGCGGGAAGAGTCTTAGTACGGTAACGCTGCGGCTTTTGGAACATATCTTCCTGGAAGGGTTCGACAGCAATGACACGATGCCCTCTCTTTAAAGTCATAACCGATACGCCCTGGGTGTTTTTGGTGGTCTTGGGCTGGATAGCGCCGGTATGAAGGATCAGTTTCCGGCCGGCGCTGGAGGTAAGGACAAATTCCCTGTCCTCTGGGATATCATAAGAGGCCACCAAAGGGGATTTGTCGGAGTAAGCAGAAAGAAGTTTCCGGCGGTTTGTTTTTGTGGCATAAGAGGAAAGCTCCACCTTGGCCACTTTTCCATTTTCAAAGAAAAAGAGGATATAACCACTGTAGTCGCCGGCAAGACACATAGAAAGCACCCGTTCCCCTTCGTCCATGCCAAGGCGCGACGGAAGATAATCTCCCAGCACGCTTGCCTTGGTATCCTCAAAATCTGAAGCCTTGGCTTTATAAACCTGGCACCGGTCGGTGAAGAAAAGGAGCTCCTGATTGTTGCTGGATTCCGCTTCCCTGATAATTTCGTCGCCCTCTTTGAGTTTCTGCTCGCCGCTCATGCGCAGGGACTGGGGGGTGATCTTTTTAAAATACCCGTCTTTGGAAAAGAAAAGGTGGACGGGATAATCAGGAATTTCCTCTTCTTCCGGCTCCTCTTCCTCGTCGGGATAAATCAGGATGCTGCGCCGCGGAGCGCCGTATTTGGACGAAATGGCCTTCAACTCGTTCACAATGATGGTTTTGACCTTGGCCTTGCTGTCCAGAATCCCCTGGAGTTCTTCGATCTCTTTTTCGAGAGATTCAATTTCATCCAGCCGTTTTAGGATAAACTCACGGTTGAGATGTCGCAGCTTAATTTCCGCGACATATTCCGCCTGGGTTTCATCAATACCGAAGCCTATCATCAGATTGGGGACTACCTCGGATTCCTCGGAGGTTTCCCGGACAATACGGATGGCCTTGTCGATATCCAACAGTATTTTTTGCAATCCCTGAAGCAGATGGAGCTTTTTCTTTTTCTTGTCCAAATCAAAATAGGTGCGGCGGCGGACACACTCGATACGGAAAGCGGTCCATTCCTCCAAAATTTCACGGATCCCCATCACCTTTGGAAAACCGGCAATGAGAATATTGAAATTGCAAGAAAAGGCGTCCTCCAAAGGGGTAAGGCGGAACAGGCGCTGCATGAGTCTGTCCGGTTCCACACCCCGTTTCAGGTCAATGGTAATTTTGAGCCCCTCCAGACCGGTTTCGTCACGGATATCGCTAATTTCCTTCAGTTTCCCCTGCTTGACCAGCTCGACGATTTTTTCGATGATAGCTTCAATGGTGGTTGTGGGAGGAATTTGGGTGATATCAATGCAGTTGGAGGATTTGTCGTAAGCGTACCGGGAACGGACGCGGATACTCCCCCGCCCGGTACGGTAAATGGCGTCCAGTGCGGCGGGATCGCAGATGATCTGGCCGCCTCCGGGAAAATCAGGAGCAAGAAGAGTGGAAGAAATCTCATGTTCGGGGTTTTTGATCAGAGCAATGGCGGTATCGCAAACCTCTGAAATATTAAACGGACAGATGGAGCTGGCCATTCCTACCGCAATGCCTGTATTGGCATTCACCAGGATGGAGGGAAAAGCGGCAGGAAGGAGGGTAGGCTCCTTCATGGTATTGTCGTAATTGTCAACGAAATCCACCGTATCCTTTTCAATATCTCCGAACAGCTCGTTGCAGATGGGATCCAGCTTGGCCTCGGTGTAACGGGAGGCGGCCCAGGCCATATCGCGGGAATAAAATTTACCGAAATTTCCCTTAGAATCCACATAGGGGTAGAGCAAAGCCTCATATCCCCGGCTCAGGCGCACCATAGTGTCATAAATGGCGGCGTCGCCGTGGGGATTGAGCTTCATGGTCTGTCCCACAATGTTGGCGGATTTTGTACGGTGCTGGGAAGGATTCAGAAGCCCCATGCGGAACATGGTGTAGAGAAGTTTCCGGTGGGAGGGCTTGAATCCGTCGATTTCAGGGATCGCGCGGGAGAGAATGACGCTCATGGCATAAGGCATATAGTTTTCCATCAGGGTAGAGGTGATCTGCTGTTCCACCACCTCGCCGGCTCCGGCAATATATCCTTTTGTTTTTTGAACCTCTGTTTTTTTAGGTTCCTTTTTCTTAGAAGGCATGGTGTTCAAAACCTTTCCTACCGGCGGAAAGGAATCCCGCCGGTATCAAAAATATAAGAATGAGGGAAAAAGCCGGTAAAAAAGGTCAGGCAGAAAAAACGACGCGTCCGGCTTTCCTATACGTCATTAACTGACATCGACGAAATCGATATACAGATGCCCGTTCTCTGAAATATAGTCCTTTCGGCCGGATAAATTGTCCCCTAAGAGGAGATCAAAGATTTCACTTGTGGTTTTCGCCTCTTCCGGCATCACCTTAATCAGCCGCCGGGTGGAGGGATTCATGGTTGTCAGGCTCATCATATCGGGCTCATTTTCACCAAGCCCTTTGGAACGCTGAATGGTAAAACGCGTCCCCTCGAGCTTTTTTAGATAAGCGTCTTTTTCTTTTTCAGTATAGGCAAAATAAGTTTCATTTTTTCCAGTGATTTCATACAGAGGGGATTCGGCGATAAAGACCAGGCCTTTCTCAATCAGGGTAGGGGTCAGACGGTAGAGCATCGTCAGGACAAGGGTGCGGATCTGAAAACCGTCCACGTCGGCATCGGTGCAGATGATGATTTTATTCCAGCGCAGCAGAGAAAGGTCAAAGGAGGAGAGTTCCTTGTTGGCTTTACTCTTTACCTCTACCCCGCAGCCAAGCACCTTGATAAGATCAGTAATGATTTCACTTTTAAATATCCTGTTGTAGTCGGCTTTCAGGCAGTTCAAAATCTTTCCCCGCAGAGGGATAATGGCCTGAAAATCCGGATCCCTGGCCTGTTTGCAGGCGCCGAGAGCGGAATCGCCCTCCACGATGAACAGCTCGCGCTCCTCCACCTTCTTGCTGCGGCAGTCGACAAACTTGGCTACGCGGCTGGTGATGTCCATATTGCTTGTCAGCTTTTTCTTTAAATTCAGCCGGGTTCTCTCCGCGTCCTCCCGGCTGCGCTTATTAATAAGAACCTGGCCCACGATTTTTTCCGCGTCCATGGGATTTTCTATGAAATAAATTTCCAGCTGATGCCGCAGAAACTCGGTCATTGCCTCCTGGATCCCCTTGTTTGTGATGGCCTTTTTGGTCTGATTTTCATAGGAGGTCTGGTTAGAGAAGGAGGAAATCACAATGATTAAACAGTCCTCCACATCGGCAAAAGTGACGCGGCTCTCGTTTTTGGTATACTTACCATTCTGCTTGCAGTAAGCGTCGATTTGGGAGACAAAGGCGCTGCGGACCGCTTTTTCAGGAGCTCCGCCATATTCCAGCCAGCTGGAATTATGATAATATTCAGCGGTGTGAAACCGGTTGGAAAAGCACAGAGCCACATGAAATTTTGTCTTGTATTCCGGCTTGTCCGCCCTGTCGCGGACACGGCGTTCTGCGTTCCAGACCTGCACAGGGGTCAGGCTTTCCTCCCCCGCGAGCTCGCGGACATGATCCACAATGCCTTCCCCATAACAAAATTCGGTGGTTTCAAAGGTATTTCCCACTTGATTTTTGAAAATGAAGTGGATTCCGGCATTGACAATCGCCTGCCGTTTGATAATATCAGTATAGTATTCCACCGGAACGTCGATGTCAGTAAATACCTCCAAATCGGGCTTCCAGCGGGTAATTGTTCCGGTCCGTTTTCCAGTGTAGGGCTCTTTTTTCAGGCCGCCGATATTTTCTCCCTTTTCAAAATGAAGGGAATATTGGAATCCGTCCCGGTAAATGGTCAAATCCATATATTCGCTGGAATATTGGGTAGCACATGCACCGAGGCCGTTGAGCCCGAGGGAATATTCATAGTTTTCGCCCTCGTTATTGTGATATTTGCCGCCGGCGTACATTTCACAATAAATCAGTTCCCAGTTGAACCTCTGTTCATTGGGATTGTAGTCCACAGGGGTGCCGCGGCCAAAGTCCTCAATTTCAATAGAACCATCAGAAAAGCGGGTGGTAATGATTTTAGCTCCAAACCCCTCTCTGGCTTCATCAATGGAGTTGGAGAGTATTTCAAAAATGGAATGTTCACAGCCTTCGATCCCATCGGAGCCAAAGATGACGGCTGGGCGTTTTCGGACTCTGTCGGCGCCCTTCAGGGAAGAAATGCTGGTATTTCCGTAAGCGTTTTTTTTAGACATAAACAGCCTCCAAATATGATATAGGTGGGGACGGGGGGAGAAGCCCTT
>JAHZIE010000054.1 GCA_019419895.1 Clostridiales bacterium
TGGAGCGGAATCCTATATCATAAGCCTCCGAATTTTTAGGAACCGATTTGAAATACACACCCTTTGTCCCGTTGGCGGCCAAAGCGGACATGATGCCATAAGTGACGTTGGAGATCACCGCGCCTTTCCACAGCGTCTCCCGCACAGCCTCTCCGTTTCCAGCCAAGCCTGAGGGTACAGAGGAAATATCCTTTCCAAGAGCAGGAGAATGGAATGGGCAGCCTTTCTTTCCAAAGGCATCCATAGAGAAATTTTTAAAATTGATCCGGCGGGCGGCCCGCTGATTGCGAACGGTGTAATCATTGGACGCCGGATCAGCAAAAAGAGGGATCTCATCCAACACACAGTCCAAATCATATCCCTCCTCCTTCCAGAATTCCGGAAGGCTTACCTTCCCGTGAGGAGAATAGTACCAGTTTTCCCGAATGGTCAGCCAACCATCCTTCAGGCGTTCCCTTTCTCCCTCCGGCATCCCCGCAAACTGCCATGGAACTGTATGGACAATTAAATTGCTGAAAATAGAATCTTCCGCCAAATGATAGGTACAGTGAAGGTTCATCTGCCCACAGACAAGAATGTTATGATGGACCCTTCTGAAAAATCCTTCCCGCAGCTTAATTCCTATTCCCAGGCAGAGATTATAGCTGATCTCATAATTGCTGGATCCATCATCCAGATCAATCCCCCAGGAATGCCCCGTATTCTGATTGTGGTAAAAACGGTTATGGTAAATCTGTGTGGTTTCCTGGCAGTCAAAAAGAGCATAAGGCTTTGCAGCCTCCCCATAAAGGCCCTGAGCATTATAGCAGGGAACGCTCCAAAACCTGTCCCTTCCCCAGGAATTAAACGGACCGTGATCCGTTGTTTCCTTTTGCGCGTCAAAGAAGTCATTATGGGCTATCATATGCCCGCCAAAGGTACCGTCATTGATGTTGACACAGGAACGCGCGCTGTTATGTATGGTATTATGGGATATCGTAATATGCTTTGCCATGGAAATATTAACCCCACTCGATTGTTTTTCAACCAAACCTATCCCATCCATATGGTTGTTGGAAACCGTAATCTCATGAGGATAATTTTCTGTCTTAGGGCCGCCGCGCTTCTCCATAACGGCGGTTCTGTGCACAGGCAGCTCCGGATGGAGATCGTTCGGCCAATAGGACGGTTCCCTCACCGCGTCTGGCAGCCCCACGATCTGAATACAGGAAGCGCCGGTATTGACAAATTCATTCCCCCCCACTTTATGATTGAAATTTTTTCCGCTGAAAAAGATTCCATTGCCGCCAATGTCCCGAAAGACACAGTCTTGAATGGAAAGATTCCGGCAGTTCTCCGCGTAGAGTGCTCCGCTCCTCACAACACACCAGTCCCCGCGGAGGAGGGGAACATATTCTTTTCCGGGTTCATCGATGGAAAACATCGTTCCAGCGGTCTTTTCAAAGGCAATATTATGAAACTCAACGCTATCCACATTCTCCATATGAATCAGTTCGGACTGAAGCACCACCTCCGCCTCCGCTTCCGAAAGGGAAAACTCATTGGGAGGATAAAAATACAGGCGTCCCCCCGAAGAATCATAATACCATTCCCCGGGAACGTCCAGCTCCTCAAAAATATTTTCCACCACTAGGTTTTCACTGTCATAAGAGCTGCCCCGGTTATTGTCCCCCACCCAGCGAAGGGCAAGACCCAGGGGACTATCTGCCTTCTTGCCGGTAATCAGATAGGAATTCCCTCCCCACCCCGAGGAATGAAGCGCCCGAATCCTTCCTCCCTCTACATTCGTATAAGATGAAGCTCGCTTTTTTATATCTGCTTCCGATGCAGTCCCGCCCAAAGGAAGCGTTCCCTTTTTCTCATTGGGATATCTTGCCATCGTCTGCCTTTTGCCGTCCAGATAAAAGGCATCCACCTTCCATCCAGCGGGAACCGGAGCCGAAAAAATTCCCTGCCGAAAAAATTCCCATTCCATATGTCCCAGGGGGACGGCGCCTGTGAAAACAGTTCCTCTTTCTCCACAGAACTTCAGATGAGAATCCTCTTTTGTCAAGTATAACGGTTCCACAAAAGGATAGCAGCCGGCTGAAAAGAAAAGCGTGTCATACCGCTTATTTAAGCGGACTTCCTTTATAGCCCGGCCGATGGTCTCAAACGGATGCTGAACTGTTCCAGTGCCAGTTTGATCATTTCCTGCTAAACTTGAAACATAACATGTCAGTTTTTCCATTAGCGCCTACCCCCTTCATTTTAGTTTTTATAGCTTTTTAACAAAACCTGATATAGATTCATTATATCCGAACTTTTTCCCCATGTCGACAATATCGTTTAAAAATAATCACCAAACAATTCTCTAAAATACCAGTGTTTTCATTTCTATTCCCGGCAAAAGTGAATCACTTTCAGCATCTTTTCTTAAAAGAACTTTTAAATATCATTCTATGTTTTTATATTCAGGTATCTGGTTCAACGGAAATTTTCCGCCATTTTTGTGTAAACTCAATAAAAACAGAGTCCGGAGCTCCATACGGTCTCCGGACCCCTACGGGAAATTTTATTTTTTCGGCCTATTTCGCCAGCTTATCTATGACGTCAATTAATTCCTCAATTTTCTGTTCGGCCGCCCCCTGAGAAAACGACTCCTGGACACAACATTTCATATGTGCCCGCAGGATTTCCTTATTTATTTTTCTCAAAATGGATTCTGTGGCTAAAAGCTGAGTGGAAATATCAATGCAGTATCTATCTTCCTCCACCATTTTTATCAGTCCATCCAACTGTCCCCTAGCAGTTTTCAGCAGCCGCATCACCTTTTCTTTATCGGCTTTCATATCTTCCTTTCTCCTTACTGTCGTTTTTCAAATTTTCCTTATCGCTTATTTTCCGAAAAACCCCCGTTTTTCTTCCACCAGCCCAGGCTGAAAGCCCGCTTGAGCAATAGCGTCTGTGAGGAGGCTGTCTGCCACTTCCTCCTTCATGGAAACAACGGCAATCTTTTTCTCCAAATCCACCTTGACTTTCTCAACCCCTAACACCTTCTCCAACGCTTTTTCTACAGAAGCGCTACAGTGTTCACAGTGCATTCCCTCCACATGTACAATTTTTTTCATGGTTTCATCTTCTCCTCCCTCAAATTCCAATCTTTCTTTCTTCTGCTCCTTGTGCCCGGGTAACGCTATTCCATCCGGACGTTTTTCAACCGTCTTGATCCAACTATCCTCAGCCATATACTTTGGCCGGAAAAATTTCAGCCTGAGCGCATTTGTCACAACGCATACCGAACTGAGACTCATGGCGGCAGCCGCAAACATGGGGTTAAGCTTCCATCCCAAAAGAACAAAAAATACACCGGCCGCCAGAGGGATGCCAACCATATTATAAAAAAAGGCCCAAAACAGATTCATCTTAATATTTCGCATTACCTTTTTGCTCAGCTGGACGGCAGCCGCCACATCCATAAGATCGCTTTTCATCAGAACAATGTCCGCCGAGTCAATAGCAATATCCGTTCCCGCCCCAATGGCGATTCCCACATCCGCCCTTGCAAGAGCAGGCGCGTCGTTAATGCCGTCGCCCACCATGGCGACCTTTTTTCCCTCTAACTGCAGTTTGCGGATTTCTGCCTCTTTCTCCTGCGGCATCACCTCGGCGATCACCTTTTGTATGCCTGTCTGCCGCTGAATACTACAGGCGGTTTTCTGATTATCTCCTGTCAGCATAACCACCTCAATTCCCATAGCCTGGAGTTCTCCTACCGCGCGGCCGCTGGATTTTTTCACTACATCCGCAACGGCAATGCATCCCAGCAGACGGTTTCCTTCGGCAAAAAAGAGGGGCGTTTTTCCCTCTTCGGCAAACGCTATCCCTTTTTCCATCAAAGGGTCGCCTTCCACCTGTTGTTCTTCCAAAAAGGCGGAATTGCCGGCCAGGCAAGGTTCACCGTCAATCCTTCCCGTCACGCCGCGTCCAGAGACAGCCTGGAAGTTTTTCACCTCCGCAGGCTCCAGCTTTCCCTTCACAAATTGCCTTCGCTAAAGGATGTTCCGACTGTTTTTCCAGTCCTCCGGCGATTCTCAAAAGTTCTTCCTTCTCTACACCTTCCGCGGTTATTACATCTGTTACCTCCGGTTTGCCCTCTGTCACCGTACCAGTCTTATCCAATACTACGGTTTTAACGTCATGAAGAATTTCCAACGCTTCCGCCGATTTGATCAGGATACCGTATTCAGCTCCCTTTCCGGTACCGACCATGATGGCCACCGGTGTCGCCAGCCCCAGGGCGCAGGGGCAGGATACCACTAAAACAGCAATGCCAATGGAAAGAGCAAATTCAGCGGTACTTCCCAGAACAAGCCATATGACCGCCGACAGTATAGCAATGGTGATAACCACCGGAACAAAAACGCCGCTGATTTTGTCGGCCAGCTTGGCAATAGGAGCCTTGGAATTTCCGGCTTCCTCCACCAGACGGACGATCTGAGCCAAGGCAGTATCCTGCCCAACCTTGGTAGCCCGAAAACGGAAAAAACCTGTTTGGTTGATGGTGGCGGCCGCTACAGCGTCTCCCGCGTTTTTTTCCACTGGGATGCTTTCCCCTGTGAGAGCGGACTGATCGACCGCTGTTGTTCCTTCCAAAATCACACCGTCCACTGGGATGCTTTCCCCGGGGCGGACCAGCACGATATCCCCTGAAAGCACTTCTTCCGCAGGGATCGTCAGTTCCTGTCCACCGCGTTCCACACGCGCCGTCTTTGGAGCAAGGTCCATCAATTTCGCAATCGCCTCTCCGGTTTTTCCTTTGGAACGGGTTTCGAGAAACTTTCCGAGGGTAATCAGCGTCAGGATCATGGCGGCGGACTCAAAATACAAATCCCCCATATAGCGGTGCACCATTTCAGTCATATGATGACCCAGGCCATAGCCAATTGCGTAAATGGCGATAATACCGTATATCAACGCCGCAGAGGAACCAATCGCGATGAGAGAATCCATATTGGGCGCCCCGCGGAACAGGGAACGGAAGCCTACCTGATAATACTTCCGATTGACAAAAACAATGGGAATACACAGCAGCAGCTGGGTAAAAACAAAGGTCACCGCGTTTTCCTCCCCCTCCAGAAAGAAAGGAAGGGGGTAGTGAATCATGTGAGACATGGAAACATACATCAGCGGAATTAAAAACACAAAAGATACTATCAGGCGCATCTTCATATTTTTCAATTCTGGCTCATTTTTACGCGAGGTTGCCCTGACGGCAGACTTCTTTTTCCCTTCCCCAGCCAGAGACGCGCCATATCCCGCATGTTCCACCGCCTGAATAATTTTATCCGCGGTAATCTTTTCCGGCTGGTATTCTACCTCCATGGAGTTAGAAAGCAGGTTGACTTGAACCTCCTCTATCCCTTCCAGTTTTTTCACACTTTTTTCCACATGAGCGGAACAAGCAGAGCAGCTCATCCCGGTCACAGAAAATTTCTGTTTCATTTCTTGCCTCCATCCCCCACCCTAGGTGGGGTATTTATGCTATATTTATATTATGGATCTTTCCCTTCCTTCTGTCAAGAGCAAAATTCGTTTTGTTTCCGTTTGTCCATTCTTTTTTCTAGTATTGGCTTTTCCCCTAAAATTATCAGTGATATGCTGGCATCCATGACGAAAGCGTTTTTCTTCTTTCTCTCACCTCCTAGTCCGTTGCAATTCATCTCAAACTTTTTATCTTTCTTCGGGGAAGCTTTTTTCAAAAGCGGCATTTTGTATTATTCTTAGTGATATTCAAAACCATTTTTCCAAGATTATTTTGTTCTTTGTTATCTGACAGAGCTGCTTTCTTTTCTGTTTAAAGGAAAACATATAAAAACGCATGGTCAGAGGTATATCCTCCGCCATGCGCTTTTTGTCATCCTTCTATTTTACCAGCATTTAAAACAGTCCTGCGGTATGTCTGATATCCCTTACCTGCCGCAGTTTCTTTCCCTTGACTTTGGAAAAGGAAACGTTTAAGATAGACATGAAATCCTGGAGTTTTTTCGTCATCGGCGGCTCATTTCCTCATAGGCCTCTTCATACCACAGCGCATGGTCCACTGGTGTGTTTGGGGGGATATGGTTGCCCACCGCCATAAAGAATCCCGGACACTTCTTCCCGATATCCATGCAGCGTTTCACCTCGTGACGGATATCTTCTTTGGTTCCGCTCAGAAGGATTCGTGTGTCGGCGTTTCCTACAAATACATGGGTTTTTCCATAGCGTTGCGCGATATAAGACATGTCTGTGGTAGGTTCCATTACAAAACCATGAACACCTGACGCCGCGATGTCGTCAATAAACTCTGTAAAGGTTCCGTCAGAAGTATAAAGCACCCGTTTTCCACTTTCCAGCACTGGGGCAAACATCTTCTTATAATTTGGAAAAATATATTCTCTATACCACTGTGGAGATACAAACGCGCCGGAGGTCCAGACAATATCGTCATGAATCATTACAACAGGCGCCTTGCAGCAGGCAAGCGCCCCAAAGTAACGGGAAATCCACTGGCAGTATCGGTTAGTAAACTCACCGAATTTTTTTGAGTCCTCCCCCATCGCGGTGAGAAGGATATCCCATCCAAGCATACCGATAAGCCCCGACATACAGGTGATATACACTCCGGTCATATTCACCAGGTTGGGCATTTCCGCGCAGCGCTTATCATAATTTTCATTAAACTTCCTCACAATGTCCTCATGCGCTTCATAGGGAAGCTGAGTGAGAGGATCAAATGCCCAGACATCGTCTGTATCCTGGAAGGGCGAAGCTTTCGCCTCATGAAAATCACCCCCGCCCTGCTGATAGATGGCATGCCCCATATCTGTTTTAAAATTTCCGAGATAATTGTCCCCCACCATAATGTTCCACATCAGGTCGTAGTTCCAGGCTTCGGTAAAAGCGCGTGACGCCTTGACCTGTACCTCTGCCGGACTATTTTCATCCACTGAAATCCCAGTAACCCTCTGCACCAGATTCCAGTGGAAATGAGCCGAATATTCTGTTCTTGGTACTCTGTCTGGCATTTCCAGATACAGCGCCGCCATTCCGTCCTGCAATGACATAAAACCGCTCCTTCGCAATTGTTGTTTGCTGCTATTATAGCAGGGTTCCCTTTGCGGCAACATGGAAAAAAACAGGAAAAGGATGTGATTTTCCGTATGGAAGTCGAGCCATTTCATCGCGGTATTCTGCTTTCCAACTGTGTAAATCTCCAATTATGCAACGCGGGTTTTGTCCAAGCGGATCCCCAGTGGAATTTTCCCGGCGTTTGCTCCCCATTCAGCCGGTTGT
Organism: Clostridiales bacterium; assembly: GCA_019419895.1. Lineage (GTDB taxonomy): Bacteria > Bacillota > Clostridia > Oscillospirales > Acutalibacteraceae > JAHZIE01. Next base: position 7,318 of record JAHZIE010000054.1, read on the forward strand.
ATCTTCCCCTCTCCGGCGAGGGACTGGTTTCTATCCGCGGAATCACATACAAACTGTCGCCAAACGGCATGTTTATCATCCCTTGCAATGAATCCTGTGATTACCAATGTTCCCGGCGGATGGACTTATTATATTTTCACTTCAATCTTTTTCTTCCTGATGGAAGGGATTTGTTCTCCTTCTTTCATGAACTTCTCGAGTCTCCTATTTCAGAGCATGAGACTTCAGAACTGTTGGACAATCTCAGAAGCGGGCAGTTTTCCCAGCTGCTTTTCATCCGTCAAAAGCTCTATTCCCTGCTGGTCAATCATGTTCTCTACAAAAAGGAATTGGCGCAATGGCTGAAAAACAGACAGTATTCCCCCTTTCTCTGCTCTGTGCTGAATCTGATCCAAAGCCGCTTATCCGCCAGGCTGAAGGTGTCTGACATTGCCTGTGCTCTTGGATATACTCCTGAAACGCTGTCACGCCAGTTTAAAAAGGAAATGGGGTGCGGCCTGAAGGAATATATGGACTCTCTTATCTTTCAGCGAGCCACCCTTCTGCTCTCCTCCACAGGAGACACAATCAGTCAGATTACACAGGAGCTGGGCTTTTCTGATCCCTTCTATTTTTCCGCCTTCTTCAAAAAAAGGGCGGGCTGTCCTCCTACCGAATATCGAAAAAACGCAGTAAAATATTAAATCTTTCCCACTTTTCCCCTTATTCGTACAGTTTTTATGGACAATCGTTCTATCCTCCCCTCAGAATCTTTTCATTTCTAATAACTTCCGGAAACGGCTGTCGGGGGATTTTTATTCCACTTTTCAAATCTCTCTTCGTTGCTGTCGGCACCGCTATTTCCGAACACTGGCATCTTTCCTTTTTACCGTCTTGTCAAAGGAAAAATTATTTTTTCTCTTGTTAGCTATCATGAATACTTATCGGGAGGCATCGCAATGGAACACCTTCCTGTTATTATTTACACATCCCGGAATGTATCAAGGGAAGGCAGCCGTCCCTTGGCTGTGAGCTGCGTCCGCTCTTACTGCAGTGAGTTCGATATTTCCCCCGGTAATTTAGAGCTTTCGACAACCAAAAAGGGAAAACCATATTTTCCATTCCATTCCTCCTTGGGTTTTTCCATTTCTCATTCCGAAACCTTATGGGTATGTGCCGTTTCATTAGGAGCTGTAGGAATTGACGTCCAGCGGCAGAAAACCCTGCGGGGAAACGGGATTTCCCAAAGATTTTTTTCCTGTGAGGAACAGAAATTTGCGGAATTTCATGGTTTGAACGGCTTCTTTCAAATCTGGGCTGCCAAAGAAGCCTATACAAAATATCTTGGACTTGGTTTGTCCTATCCATTTTCCTCTTTCAGTACCGTAAAAAACGGCAGCATGACGGCGGAGCTGGACGGCTGTTTCTTTTCCTATTTTTCCATCGAGCCTTCTTATTCTCTTTGCCTGTGCACATCTTTCCCCAATCCCAAAATTTATATCCGCACGGCTCCCCCAGCTGATTAAAAATCTCTTTCCTTTATTCTTCCGGATTTTTGCTTTTTCCGACAAATTACGATATAATGGATTGCAGTTCTACATATCTTTTCGGTTTTCAAAGGAGGAAATTATCATGACAGTGAAACAACGCGCCTTGCTGGCTGTTGAGGCTTTGGAAAAGGAATATCCTGACGCCGCCTGTTCTCTGGAAAGCCGGAATCCTCTCCAGCTTCTCATCGCTACAAGGCTTTCGGCCCAGTGCACCGACGCTCGGGTTAATATGGTTACCCCCGCCCTGTTCCAGCGTTTTCCCACCCTTGAGGCTTTTCTTGAAAGCAGCCCTGAGGAAATTGAACCTTATATTCATTCCTGTGGACTGTATAAGACAAAGGCGCGCGACATCTACGCCATGTGCCAAAAGCTGAAAAAAGATTTTAATGGCGTTGTCCCCGACTCTTTAGAAGCGCTTACCAGCCTGCCGGGCGTAGGCCGAAAAACAGCCAACCTGATTATGGGGGACATCTTCGGCAAACCCGCCGTTGTCGCTGATACCCACTGCATCCGCATTTCAAACCGCCTTGGTTTTTGCGACACAAAAGATCCTTATAAGGTTGAGATCGCTCTGAGAAAAATTCTTCCTCCGGAAAAATCAAATGATTTCTGTCACAGGCTGGTGCTCCACGGACGTGCAGTCTGTGACGCCCGATCTCCAAAATGTGAAATCTGCTGCATGAAGGAGTTTTGTCCCACCGCAAAAGCCCATCAAAATGTTTAGAACTTTGTTTGTCACAATCTTTTTCTGTCTTCTCCCATCCTCACAGCATTTTTTGAATGAATAGGGGGATTTTCATGGCATTTGACTTTAAAAAAGAGTATAAGGAATTTTATCTGCCGGGATACAAGCCGAAAATTGTAATGGTTCCTACAGCCAACTATATCGCTGTGCGCGGCCGGGGAGATCCCAATGAACCGGACGGCGCGTATCAAAAGGCCATTGGAATTCTATACGCAGTTGCTTATACGTTAAAAATGAGTGGAAAAAGCGGACATCATATCAATGGCTTTTTCGATTATGTCGTACCTCCTCTTGAAGGCTTCTGGAGACAGGACGGTTCAGCGGGGATCGATTACGGCAATAAGTCCGCCTTTTACTGGATTTCGGTCATACGCCTTCCCGACTTTATCACCAAGAGAGAATTTGATTGGGCCGTCCAAACGGCGGAAAGCAAGAAAAAGTTAGATTGTTCACCAGCTGAATTCCTCACTATGGAGGAGGGGCTTTGTGTTCAAATAATGCATTTGGGCTCCTTTGACAAAGAACCGGAATCGGTTGCCCTTATGGATGCTTTTATCCAAAAAGAGGGGTTTGTCAACGACTTCAGTGAGGACCGTATGCACCATGAAATTTATATGTCGGACGTACGGAGAACCGTGTCGGAGAAATGGAAAACTGTCATCCGCCATCCTATCAAAAGACCGTGAAAAAGATTTCTCCTTTTCTTCCTTCTAACCTGTTAACCTGTTCTTTCAACCTCTCCTCAACAGGTTAATATTTACCGCTTCCTGGGGAGAGATTAAGACTGCCGCCATACCGTTTGTCCTATCATTTGACATGCCGTTCTAATCCGCTTTTAGCCTCACCCGCTGTTTTTGATTCTTTCCGGTAAAATTTCATCTTTTCTTGTTTTTATGTTTTTATATTCGCTAAGTAAGTCTCCGGTAAAATTCAGGGGATTATTTAAATCAGCAACCTTCTACATGTATGCAATCGCCGGAAAAATCATAGAGAAAAACAATGGTTCCAAAACCCTTTTTGGCTGAATTATGTCCAAGAAATCTTAACAAAAGGATAGACACTAAAATGACAGTCTCCTTCCAGCCTATAGAAATACTTATAACAACAGCCGAACCTTCTCCCGGAGGACTCACGAGGGCGGATATAATCCCAGCGGGATAATCCTATTGTTATTTCGAAACGATTCGACTTTGGCTTTCGATAATAAATTTGTTCACCCGCCTTAACATTTTCCCGACATCAGTGGTTTCGTATCAATTCATAGTTTCCCCCAGTCAAAATAGTCCTTAGCTCTTTTTCTGAATGGATCAACTGATGTGCGTCAATTCCTCCTGTCCCGACATCCTCCAGACGATGATAATCGCTGCCGGATGTCAAAATATAATGGGGATATGCCGAAACAAACTGTTCTGTAAGCTCATTATGATTTTCCGGCCTTGGATTTCCATTATAAACCTCCGCCCCATGCAGAAATCGTGGATCGCGCATATGGCAGGGAGAACGAAATGGATGCGCCTGTATCAAGAGGACGCCCATTTCATCGCAGATATGGAATAATTCTTCCTGTGACATCTCATACAGCTTCGGATATTCCAATATCATGTCCGGTGAAGCACCATAAATCAGAAAATCCTCTACGCCTCCCGCCAAGCAGGTTTCAATACCAAAAAGCACCGTCATTCCCCATTTTTGCGCTTCCTCACATGCCGCCAGATAGCCCTTCAGATAAGCTGCCGCTTTTTCCTTCCAGCTTCCCGGAAAACCTTCTATGACCGGCTGATTGTAATGATCGGTTATCACGATTCCCTGATATCCGTTCTTATGATATTGACGTATCACCTCCGCGGCCGGAACCCAAGCGCAAGGACTGACCTGCGAGGTATGAGCGTGCATTTCTATTTTCATCTTCCGATCATTCCTCTCCAATCCGATTATTTGATTGGGATGATTATAACACAGATGCAAAAAGCGGATATAAACAACAGGTAAAATCCATGTAAAACTTTTTCTCTTTTCTTTAAGATACGGTTAAGCCCCGTTTCCGCGTATATACAAATGAAAAAGGGAACTTTTTCCTCGGAAAAGGGCCGTCCTGTTTCAAAAGTTCTTCAGCAAGGGAAAGCTCAATCGTTAGGGAATTCTTCCGCGAACTTTGGAACCGGACGGAGAACCATATTCTGAAATCTTTGTAAGGTTCTGGCTTTGCCTGGAAACCTGAGCCTGCCGACATGCTGGCTCCTGCCGTCCCGACGTCCAGGAATTTTCACCGCGACGGGCGGCATTTTTACAAAACGCGGCCAGTGTGGATTTTATTTTTGCTTCATTTCCATACACCGCTTTTCTTTTTTTGTTTCCACCACATGCCGTACAGCCGCCACAGGATGATGAAATATCATCCTGGGACCGGAAAAACGCATCACCTCTCGGATTTTCTCCCTCATTTCCGGCTTGTAGCAATGAACCTTGCAGTTGGAGCAGAAAGTTTTCGTCTCCATAAAGGGACATTTGTCGCTGCGCGTCCTGGCATATTCTTTGAGTCTTTGGCATTCTGGACAAAGCTCTCCGTGCGTATGGTGATTTTTTTTGCAGTAGAGTTCTATCATCTGGGAAACCATTTCCTTTTCCCGGGTACGCTTGTCCTCCGCGCTTTTCATCAGCTCATCCTCCCATGCTCCACGGAATAGACCACATCAGCAATCTTCATCGTAGACTGGCGGTGCGAAACAAGGATAACCGTCTTCTCCCCCTGCTCCTCCTTCAGAGATTTCAGAATAACAGCTTCATTCAGACTGTCAAGATTGCTGGTAGGCTCATCCAAAAGCAGAAGGGGCGCGTTGTGCAGAAACGCTCTTGCTACGCCAAGACGCTGGCGTTCTCCTCCCGAAAGAGTATCCCCTAATTCTCCAACCGGTGTATCATAGCCCTTGGGCAGGCTCATAATAAACTCATGTACCGATGCCTTTTTGCAGGCTACTTCAATTTCCTCCTGTGTGGCATCCAGTTTGGCAATACGGAGATTATTTGCGATACTGTCGTGAAAAAGATGCGTCTCCTGTGTAACAAAGCCTTCCAGCTCTCTGAGGTTAGCAGTATTGATTTCATCTATCTCTCTGTCGGAAATCCGGATGCTCCCCTTCTGAACCTTCCAAAAACGCATGAGAAGCCTTAAAAAAGTCGATTTTCCACTTCCGCTTTTTCCAACAATCCCCACAACTGAATTCGGAAGAATATCGACGGAAACATCAGACAGTACAGCTTCATTGCCATAAGCAAAGGTGACATCGTTTGCTATGACGCCTGAAAATCCGATTTCTCTTTTTCCTGTGATTTCGTCAACCACAGGATCCTCGTCCACAATATCCAGCACACGGCTGCCGGCGGCAAATGTATTTTGGAGAGTACTTCCAAGATTCGCGAGGGCAACCACCGGGCCAAAGGAACTCATGAGGGCTATTGTGGGAATCAGCACGCCGTCAAACGCAAGGCGACCCGCCTGATACAGCAGCGCGGAAACCAGCAGCATTGTAATATCAAATATCAAAATTATAGTATTGGTAACCGCCATATTCCGCCCGGCAATTTTCTTCATCCGTTCATCTTTATCAGAAAGCCGCTCCGTTCTTTCATTCAGCTCCACGAGCCGTCGTTTGCCCGTCCCATATTGGATGGTTTCCGCCAGCCCTCTCAGACTGTCAAGGATAAAGCTGCTCAGTTCCCCTGACTGAGCTCGGAACTCCCTGCCGTCTTCTCCGCCCCATTTGGAAATCACCAACGGAATCACAATGCCAACTATGCAGTATGCCGCCAGTGCCAGCAGTCCCAGGGCCCAATGATAGCTTCCGATAAACAGGCAGAGGATGATGCTGAACAGGAGGGCGATTGCAGAGGGAGAGATGGTATGTGCATAAAAAACCTCCAGCAGCTCAATATCGGAGGTGATAACCGAGATTAGATTTCCTTTATCCTTGCCCTCCAGCTTGGCGGGACAAAGCCTCCTCAGCGCCCGGAATACCCTGTCCCGGATCAAAGCCAAAAGTTTGAAGGCAATAAAATGGTTGCAGGCTTGTTCCGCGTACCGAAGAAATCCGCGGAGCAGCGCGAATATTCCGGCGCAGATAAAAACTGCCGTCAGGCTGAGAGGAAAGGGAAATCCCAAAAGTCTCAAGATCCCATATCCGCCAAAAATAGTGATAAACGCGGCGCACAGGTGTCCCGCCAGTCCCATAAGGACAGCCAAAACCATATATCCGGTCAGGGGCTTTACCAGACCGATAAGGCGCGCCATAATCGAAAGATTGCTTCTTCGTTTCATCCCCTTATTCCCTCGCCTTTCCGTAATTTTCCAACTGCTGCTGTGTCCTCCACAGCCTTTGATATACGCCGTTCTTATTTACAAGCTCCTCGTGGGTCCCATCTTCCACAATCCTTCCCTTATCCAGTACATAGATGTGGTCGGCCTTTGCCACATTTGCCAGACGGTGGGAAATGAGAATAACAGTTTTGCTTTTTGCCAGCTCGTGAATCTGTTCCATGATGTCATTTTCACTTTCCACATCAATATTAGAGGTTGCCTCGTCAAAAATATATATGGGACTGTTGTGCAGAAGCGCCCTTGCGAGAGCAAGCCGCTGGCACTGTCCACCCGAAAGATTAGAGGCTTTTTCAAGCAGCGCTGTATCAAGTCCCTGTTCACTCCTTAAAAAAGAAGCGAGCCTGGTTTGCTCCAGCACTCTCCAAAGCTCCTCGTCAGAAGCGTTCGCCTTTCCCATAAGGAGATTGCCCCGGACTGTGCCTTTAAATAAGTAACTGTTGTGACTGATATATGTCATATTCATCATCAAGCTGTTCTCATGGATTTCCCTCAAAGGAACCCCTCCGACAGAAATCTCCCCAGTATATCCCCTATTCCTTCCCATGAGAATTGAGGCAATGGTCGATTTTCCACAGCCGCTCTCTCCCACCAGGGCGGTAAAACTCCCCTTAGGGAAGGATAGAGCGATACCATGAAGAATCTCTCTGTCCTCCTCATAGGAAAAATGTAAATCGCGGCATACTATCTCACAGTTGTTCGGAACGCTTTCAGAAATCCGCCGCTGCTCCTCCGGCAAATCCAACAACTTGAATATCTTCTCACTGGCCGCCATGCCATTCATAGCGATATGGAAAAAACTGCCCAACTGCCGCATGGGAATAAAAAAATCGGCCGAGAGCAAAATGATGAGGATGCATCCGGAAAGGCTGACCCTGCCCGCGCCATACTGCGTGACCGCCATGACGATTCCCAGCGCCGCCCCCCCGTAGGCCACCAGATCCATGATGCTGATGGAATTGAGCTGCATGGTCAGCACCTTCATGGTGATCTTCCGGAACTTTTCCGCCTCCCAATTCATTTCTTCATTCTTAAATTGATCCGCCTGGTAGATTTTCAGGGTCGTCAACCCCTGCAGGTTCTCCAAAAAAGAATCTCCCAACGCCGTATACTGCTCCCAATACTTGGAAAGCAGTTTTTTCGCCCAAGTCTGCACCGCCGCTATAGCAACAGGAATCAGCGGAACACAGACAAGCAGGACAACCGCTGACGGAAAATTCACCATGCTCAAAAGGAGGAACAGCGTCAGCGGCGCCAGCATACTATAAAAAAATTGAGGTAGATAGGCGCCAAAATAGGTTTCCAGCTGATCGACCCCTTCTACCGCAACCTGCACCACCTCAGAAGTCTGAACCCGTTCCTTATAAGCTGCTCCCAGCCGAAGCAGCTTTTGATAAATCCTCTCCCTGAGCGTCTTTTTAACCGCTCTGGAAGACAAGTATCCCATTCTGGAAGCGCCGGCCGTACACCCAAAACGTATAACCACGGATACCAGCAGAACAACCGCCGCCATAGTAATCCGGCGCGGTCCTGCCTGCCTGAAAAACAACTCCTCCAGCAGATTGGCGACGCTGAACATCATGGCAATATTTGCCGCCAGAGAGCACCACTGAAAAATGACATTCCCAGCAATATATTTTTTCGCTTCTCTTACCGTCCCAATGAGACGCTTATTGAGCATCATATTTTTCGCCCGCCTTTTGTTTTCATATAAAATTGACTGATTGGTGGGAAGTTCTTCCATTTCCTATTTTCCCGCATTTTATTCCTTTTTCCCCGCCAAAAGCTTCAGCGCTTCATAGCTTTCCCTGCTGACCGCATGCTCCATGCGTCAGGCATCATCCGCAGCTGTCTGACGATCCAGTCACAGTTCGATCAGAAGGTTCTGAAAGGTTTGATGCCGTTCATAAGTCTCTTCGGCAATCTTTTTTCCGGCTAGGGTGAGATGGATTTCGTGCCCCTCGTCCATAAACAAATATCCTTCCCCTTCCAGTTCTTTCAGAGCAATGGAAACCGTCGGACACGAAACGCCAAGTTTTTCCGCGACATCCGCTCCTCTGGCCGTCTCACCATGCCGCTGCAAAATATAGATGGTTTTTAAATAATTCTCAACCGTCTTTTTCTGCTTCATTCGGCATTATCCGCCCCTTCCCATATGTTCTGTGTCTCATGCCCGAACCATAAGCTGAGTATGAATTGATTCGCATCTCTTTCAATGGACGGCCTCAATCATCCGCCGTTTTTCATGGATTCTACCCCTTATCACCAATGATTCCATATTTCGCTGGAAACACAGTTTTTATTCCCACAACCTTTTCTGATCATTCTGCCGCACAACAACTAGATTCATCTAACCAGTAAGATAAAAAATATGGAAATCCCAATTTATCCGGGTAAACTAAATAACAACAAACGGTTCAGAGTTCTCCTAGGTTAGTTTTAACTAATTAAATTTATCACAGCTTTTTTCTTTTGTCAAGCTGCTCCCTTCTTTCAAAGGGAATAGACAAAAAAATTTTTTGAATCCTATCATCTCACTCGGTCATTTTCCTTTTTCCCCTGCCTAGCTTTTTGTTTTCCTTATCCTCTTCTTTTTTCATCTTCCATCCCCTAAAAAATAAGCTACAGTAAAATCTCCCGGTCCGGAAAAACAGATTTTGAAATTCATTTTTATTCTTTCTAGTTCCATGATTTTGTTCCAACAAAATAGCATCTTTCCGCCTCCGGCAGGACACAATCAAAACCATTAGCCAACAAGCAGTTTACTAATGGCTCTGGAAGGATAGTGAGGGGATGTCATTGCATCACTACTATCACAGGCAGCCGCTAAAAGCGGCTGTTTTCTTTTGCCTGCTTCCTCTTGCTGCCCGTAAACGGGTCTATGTATTCCTTGAGTGTGATCTGGTCACTTGCCAAATCTTCCTCCAGCTGATTTTGTATGTACTCCTCGATCATCTTCGCGTTTTTTCCTACCGTATCCACAAAGTATCCCCGACACCAGAAATTTCCGCTCCCGTATTTGTACTTCAGATTCGCGCGCCTGTCTAAGATCATCAGGGCGCTTTTGCTCTTGAGCGTCCCCACAAACTGTGCTATACTCATCTACGTTCGGATACTCACCTGAAGATGGATGTGGTCGGGGCACGCCTCCCCTCGATGATTTCCACTTCCATCT
>JAHZIE010000055.1:0-6931 GCA_019419895.1 Clostridiales bacterium
GTCGACCTCTAGCGTGACAGGCTAGCGTTCTAACCAGCTGAACTACCGGGCCATTTCATATTTGACAAAAATCGTTTTTCTTTTCTAACGTTTTTGCAACGTTATTTATTATACATGCTATTCCTTTTACTGTCAAGCATATTTTTATTTTTTCATCTATTTTTTTGCCCATGCTCAGATTGTCTTTTGGAAATGTTATAAGATGAAATTGGGAATGAAAAATTTCTTTCGTATACTTTTTTTAAATTGGAGAATTAGAAATTTCTCAGATGGAAAATCTCTTTGCTTTATTTTGAAAGGAGGATATTTTATCCGGTTGGAATTTACCGTCCGTCAAGGAAGAACCTACATTTATAGAAATGCGGTAATGTCTTTTGCGTTCTAAGGCTCTGGATACAAAAGTTTTTCAAAATTATAATTTTGAGTTCTCCTTCACAGAGAAAAATTAATACGGTCAGCTGGGAATGGAATAAAACCTCTTTTAGATGACGAAACTGTTCATTAGAGCCTAAAGATTTTATCTTTAGGCAGTATGAATCTCTGTATATCCTTTCGAAAAAGGATGAGAGGAAAGGAGGGAGCCACACCGCAGATGGAAAAACAAGCTTTAATTTTAGCGACTACACAGGACTTCTTATGGAAATTTGAGAGGGAAAATGTCAGGCTCCTTCAGGATTTGGGGTATCAGGTTCATTATGCGGCAAATATGCGGGAACCGGATTATATTTCGGATCAGCAAAATTTTGAGAGACTTGGAGTACAAGCCCATCATATTGATATCGCACGCTCTCCCTTTATGTTCCAGACAAATCAAACTGCCCTTGCGCAGTTATTAGAACTAATGGAACAGTATTCAATCCGGCTGCTTCACTGTCATACGCCTGTCGGCGGTTTGCTGGGACGTCTGGCCGGAAGAAGATATAATCAGACAAATAAGGCTGTGATTTTGTATACCGCTCATGGATTTCATTTCTATAAAGGCGCTCCCCTTTGGAACCGCTTGGTGTATCGCTGGGTGGAACAGTTTCTCGCCCGCTATACGGATATCCTCATTGTCATTAATGAGGAGGATTACCACGGGGCCCAACGCTTCCATTTAAAAAAAGGAGGACATCTGTACAAAATTCCCGGAGTAGGGCTGGATAAAACGCGATTTCATAGACTACCCGCCCATGAAAAAGCAGAATTAAGACGGCAGCTTGGAATAGGACAAGACAATTTCTTTTTTCTGTCCATAGGAGAACTGAATGAAAATAAGAATCATCGGGTTGTTTTAGACTCCCTGGCAAAAATGAAAAAGGAAGGCTATGATCTTACAAAAATCAGGTATGGAATATGCGGCGATGGCTTTTTTCGGGAGAGGATGAAAGAATGGGTAAAGGAGCTTGGTCTTGAGCAAACTGTAATTTTGTTTGGATACCGCAGGGATATCCCGTCCATTCTCGGATGTGCGGATGCTTCTATTTTTCCCTCCAAAAGAGAAGGACTGGGAATGGCGGGCTTGGAATCTTTAGCGATGGGGATTCCGGTAATTGCGGCGGATAACCGGGGGACAAGAGAATACATTGAGCATGGAAAAAACGGATTTGTTTGCGGGTATGACGATGTGGATGGATTTATCTGGGGAATGGAACAGATACAACAGCTCGGAAAAGAAAAACGTATGGCTATGGAGCAGTCCTGCCTTAATTCAGTCAGGCCATTTGACAAGCGGTATGTTAATGCCATGATGGAGAGGATTTATTTCAACGCGGATCGGAGGGTGATGCAAGAAAATGATGAAAAAGAATCCCGATATCAGCGTGATCATGGGCGTGTATAATCCCACGGATATTGCCCGGTTTCATCGGGCAGTCGATTCCATTTTGAAACAAACCTTTCAAAATTGGGAGCTTATCCTATATGATGACGGTTCAAAAGCTCCCTATGCCGCAGAAATTCGAAAGATGGAGAAGATTGACGAAAGGATACGCTGCCTGCGCTCGGAAGACAATCGCGGACTTGCCCATGCGTTGAATGAAGGAATACGGGAATCCTCCGGCCAGTATTTGGCCAGAATGGATGACGATGATATTTCTGTTTCCACGCGGTTCGAAAAGCAATATGACTTTTTAGAAAAATATAAGGAATACCAGTGGATCGGTTCCAATGCGGAGTTGATGGATGGAAAGGGGGTCTGGGGTCTTCAATGTGTTCCCGAAATACCGCAAAATGAGGATTTCCTTTTCAATTCCCCTTATATACATCCCACTGTGATGTTCCGCAGGGAAATACTGCTGCACAGCGGCGGCTATTCCATTTCCAAAGATGCGGCGCAATGTGAGGACTATGAGCTGTTCATGCGCCTTCATAAAGGCGGCGCACGTGGATACAATATCCAGGAGCCGCTGCTGCAATATTGGGAGGATTATGATTCTTATAAAAAAAGAACCTACCGGCGGAGAATACGGGAAATGAAAGTCCGCAGGCGGGGATTTAAGGAATTGGAACTGCTCAGCCGGACAAACTACTATTATGTGGTAAAACCACTGATTGTGGGAGCGGTGCCCGCCCCAGTACACCATTATATCAGAAGGCGGCTGAAGGGACGGCGGAAAAAAGATGAAAGAAACCGCTGAAAGAAGAGCGGAACGGTACAAGAGAATTTTAGAAGAAAACGACAGGTTGAAAATTCCCGCGGATGGTTTTCATTTGGCTGGAGGGAACGCCTTACCGGCCGCGGCGAAGCTTGTATTAGCGCCGGTCCTGGCAGATTTTGTCCTTTGGCTTTTAAGACATGCATTGGCAGATGGGATCCGCCGTCTGTATTTTCTGGCGCGGGATGGTTATTTTATGTATCATGCGTCCAGATTTCTTCGTGAAAAGTTCGAATTGCCCATTGAGTGCAGATATCTGAGCTGTTCCCGATTTTCCCTTCGCGTCCCTATGTTTCATCTGGACAGGCAGGCGGCTCTGGATTACATTTGCCGCGGAGGGATTGACGTCACAATAGAAAGGATCCTAACCAGAGCGGGATTGAATATCGGGGAACAACAGAAAGTACTTGAAAAACTTCCGTTCTCCTTCCAGTCAGGAAAGATTCTTACCCAAAGGGAGAGGGAGGAGTTCCGGCGTTTTTTAGAGGGATGCAAGGAATTTTCAGAAGCGGCGGATGCCCGTTCCCGCAGGGCTATGCCGGATACCGCTGGATACCTCAAACAGGAGGGACTATTGGAAGAGAATGTTCCTTCCGCCGTAGTAGACAGCGGCTGGATGGGATCCATGCAGGAAACCCTGAATCTTCTTCTTTTTCAGCTTGGCAGGAAAAAGAAACTGTCAGGGTATTATTGGGGATTATATGATTTCCCACTCAAAGCGGCAGGAGAACATTACCGCTGCTATTTTTTTACTCCCGCGAGAGGACTGAAAGAAAAAATATTCTTTAACAACTGCCTCTTTGAGGTTGTTTTTTCAGCGCCCCATGGTATGACCATGTGCTACCGAAGGGAAGGAGAAAGATTTCTTCCCTGCTATGGAAATATTGACGAAAAAAAGAAGGGATTCCTTTATCAGGAGGAAGAAATTTTTCGGCAGTATATGGGGATGTTCGCTCAAACGCTCAAAAAAGATAGCTTTTTTGAGGAGGAGCAATTCGATGGACGGAAAACCATAAAAAAGCTTTTGCGGCTGTTTATGGCCCGGCCTGCATGGGAGGAAGCTGAGGGTCTTGGAACGTTGCCATTTTCCGACGATGTCCTGGACGACTGTGAAAGGATACTTGCCCCTCTCCTCACAGAAAGAAATTTAAAGGAAGGGCATTTACCGCATCAGCTTTTTGTGCATTTAGGATTTCAAAATCCCGGCGCGGGGGGAACCGCTTGGTATGAGGGAAGCGTGGTGCGCACTGGGAAAAAGGTGGAATGGCATCTTTTCCATTACAGATGCTATCAGCTTTTCCGGTATTGGAAAAAACAGATAAAATTTCGAAGAGAAAGGGGAGGATAGTAATGAAGGAAACGAGGAAAAAAGGCCGGCGCCTTCAAAAAACATATGATCGCGGCCAATATTTTTTTGTGATTCAGCAGCTCACCTCAAGAGAGCTGAAACGAAAATATGCACGCTCCTATCTTGGAGTCATCTGGAGTATTCTCAATCCCCTTCTTTCCATGGCGGTGCTGTCTTTAATTTTTTCCCAGCTGTTCCGCCGTTCCATAGAAAATTATCCTATCTATTATCTGACGGGATATATCCTCTGGCAGACCTTTACAGGGGCGACGACGTCGGCTGTGAGTACGTTGGTGGATAATAAAATGCTTTTGCTTAAAGTCAAGTTTCCCATGAAGCTGTTTGTCCTCTCCAGAGTTTATACCGCCCTCGTCAATCTTCTCTATTCATTGGCGGCCTATGTGGTGATGCTGTTTGTTTTTCAGGTTTCGCCTAAATGGACCATGCTGTTTTCCCCTGTCATTATCGGCTGCCTGTTCCTGTTCTCGTTGGGCGTTTCTTATATTCTGGCCGTTGCCTATGTTTTTTTCGGGGATGTCAAGCATCTTTATTCTGTTCTGTTGACCCTGTGGATGTATTGCTCCGCTATTTTTTATCCTGTGGAACAGCTGACAGGAATTATCCGGCTTGTCATTTTAAATAATCCTCTATATGTTTACATCCATTGTCTGAGAAAAGCGGTAATGTATGGACAGCTGCCCGGAACCGTTGAACTGGTACAGATGGTGGTATGGGGAGTTGGAAGTTATCTTCTCGGGGCGGCGGTATTTCGAAAGAATAAAAATAAGATTATGCAGAGAATATGAGATGGGAGGGAAGGCAGTGCGGGAAAAGGATGGGGGACGATTCGAAAGGGGAGAGACATCGATAGAAATTGATGTCAAAAATGTAACCATGCAATTCCGCAGGGCAAAGGATGAAGCGGTGAGCATCAAGGAGACTCTGGTGCGTACCCTGCGGGGAAAGAGGGAATATGAATTCTTCAAAGCCCTGGACGATGTGAGCTTTTCGGTGGAAAAGGGGCAGATAGTTGGGATTATGGGAACCAACGGATCGGGGAAGAGCACCCTACTCAAAATTATTTCCGGCGCGCTGATTCCCACCAGTGGCACAGTGCTGGTGGACAGAAGCAAGGTGCAGCTTCTTACTCTGGGGACAGGCTTCGATCCCGAACTGACGGGACGGGAAAATGTCTATCTCAATGGGGCGATGATAGGATATCCCAAAAGGTACATCGACGAAAAATATGGCGAAATCGTTCAGTTCGCTGAGCTGGAAGGCTTTATGGAGGAAAAGGTGCGCAATTATTCCTCCGGAATGGTTTCCCGGCTTGGCTTTGCCATTGCCACAGCCAGAGATACTCCCGAAATTCTGATTTTAGATGAGGTTTTAAGTGTTGGGGATATGTTTTTTCGCAAAAAAAGCGAAAACCGTATCCGAGAAATGATTCATGGGGGATCCACTGTGCTGATAGTATCCCATACCCCTTCGGTTATCCGCGGCAACTGTACCAAAGCGGTATGGATTGAAAAAGGAAAGCTACGCGCGGAAGGAACGCCTGCGGAGGTCTGCGGCGCTTACGAGAAGATGAAGGAGAGGTAGTGATGAAGGATAAAATTTATGAATTCCTGGTGAATCGCCTGCCGGGGATCCGTGAAAGATATCTGAAATACAGGGAAGAAGAAAAACCTTCCCGTTGGAGGGCTTTGTTTCGCCTTTTACAGCTCAATTTCCAGTATTACGTGTTATTCTGCCGGAAAATGGGAAAGCCGGAGCTCTTTCCGGATCGAAAAAAGCGGCTGAATTGGGAGAAAAGCGAGTCGGCTTTGTTTCCAAAAGAAACGCCTGAAAAATTTGCGGAAAGGCTTACCGCTTATGATGTGATCTCTTTTGATGTTTTTGATACCCTGATTTTCCGGAGCCTTTCCAGCCCTCAGGATGTCTTTCTGCTTGTGGGAGAGAAACTCAATTGCCCCAATTTTAAAGGGCTGAGGATAGAGGCAGAACGAAAGGCAAGGGAAGAAGGACATAACCGGGGCCGCGGATGGGAGGTGACCTTGGAAGAAATCTGGGAGGTATTGGAAAGAGAAAAAGGGCTCCCAAAGGATCTTGGAATGGAAACGGAATGGAACTGCGAAAAAAGCGTATGCTTTGCCAATCCCTATATGCTGGAGGTGGCGCGAAAACTCTTGGGATTGGGAAAACGGCTGATATCAGTATCAGACATGTATTTGGGAAAGGAGTATCAAAAAAGCCTGCTGGAACACTGCGGATATGAAGGCTTTGAGGATTGTTTTGTTTCCTGCGACTATAGGGCTTCTAAGCAGGATGGAAGCCTCTATGAAATTATAGGCAAGAGACTGGGGCGGGAGCTTGCCTTTGCCCATGTGGGAGATCATGAGCATTCCGATTGTGAAGAGGCGAAAAAACACGGCATCACTCCCTTCTGGTATCCCAACGTCAACCAGACGGGAAGAAGCTGTCGACCTGAGGATATGTCGGCGGTCACAGGAAGCTTTTACCGAGGGATTGTCAATTCCCATCTTTATAATGGGCTGTCACTGTATTCCATGGAGTATGAATACGGATTTGTCTATGGGGGCCTTTTTGTCGCTGGTTATTGCAGATTTATACACAGCCGCGCAAAAGCGCAGGGGGCGGATAAGATCCTGTTTTTTTCTCGAGATGGAGCTGTGCTCCTGCTTGCGTACCGTTTACTGTATCCGGAGGATGCCGGGCGGACAGAATACGCCTATTGGTCAAGGCTTGCGGCGGCCAAGCTTGGGGCAGCTTATTATAAAGAGGATTATTTTAGAAGATTCCTTGTCCATAAGGCCGGCCGGGGCTATTCTGTCCGCAACGTTATCACGGCAATGGAACTTACAGCTCTGCTGCCCTCCATGTGCAGTGAAATAAAAATTGTCCCTGAGGAGAAGCGGACGAATAA
>JAHZIE010000055.1:6941-14464 GCA_019419895.1 Clostridiales bacterium
TGAAAAGATAAAAAAATATTTATGTAAGCACTGGGATACTGTGCTGTCCCAATATCAGCCGCAGTCAGAGGCGGGGAAATTATATTATGAGAATCTCCTTAAGGGAATTAAAAAAGCCGTTACGGTCGATATCGGCTGGGCGGGAAGCGGCACCGTGATACTAGACACGGTTGTAAACCGTATTTGGCATTTAGACTGCCGGATTACCGGCCTGCTTGCGGGGACAAATTCCTCCCTGGGGCCGGAGCCTTCGGGAACAGAGCCCTTTCTCTTCAGCGGAAAACTGGATGCTTACCTTTACAGCCAGGGGATGAATAAGGATTTATGGAGATTCCACGATCCTGCGCAGGGGCACAACCTATACTGGGAATTGCTTTTGGGTGCGCCGGAAGGAAGCCTGAAAGGATTTTATCCTGATGTGGAAAAGGGATGGATATGCCTCTTGAAGGAGAATCGGACAGATCCGGAACGGATCCGCCAGATTCATCAGGGGATCCTGGATTTTATTCATCGGTTCATTTTGACAGAAAAACGGTTGGGACAACAGATTCCCATCAGCGGCCGCGACGCCTACGCGCCGATGATGCTTGTAGAAAGTGAACGGAATAAAAAATTCAGAAAAGTTTTGGAGGGACTGCTGGATGAAATTCCCATTGCGTAACAATTCTGGGCAGGCTCTGGTGCTGTATCACGCCATCAGTTCCTATCAGCTGTTGGAGGTGATCCTTCACCGCATGATGTTTCACAGAACAGAGAGGGCGGTTTTGCTTTTACCGGACTTTATAACCGCCAAGTATCCGCAATATCAAAAGCTTGTGTCCAGACGCTTTTTTCACGAAGTCTATTTATTTCCCTACTTAAAGATACCTCATCGGGAGGAAGGGGAGATATTGGGGGATGTCATCCAATACTGGGAACAAGTGGTTCCCCATAATATCAGAGAGTTTTCCCACATTTATGTGGCAGGCGCCCATTTTTATTTTTCCCTGTATCTCCTTCACAAAAGGATACCCTTCTTTTTCTTTGAGGACGCGGCGGGAATGCTCAGCAGATGGAAGGAATTGTATGCCGCCCTTTGTGTAAACTATCCTGTCCATGCCCGAATTGCCTTGAAGCATGGGCTTTTCAACGGAGAGAATCCCATGGTGAGGCAGATCATCTGCCTTGAGAAAGCCCAGAACACCAGTGAGGGAGAAGGAAAGCGTCAGAATTTTTCAGTAGAAGAAGCTTTGGAAGGGGTGGGAAAAAGGGACAGAAAACAGATTTTGCGTTTTTTCCTGAAACACAAATATCATTTAAGAGCGGACGGAATCCTTTTAACACAGCATTTTGCTAATTTAGGAATTATGACAAAGAAAAAACAAATGGAACTCTATCAAAGGCTGCGGGAACAATTGCCTCAGGATATCCGGCTGATTGTGAAAAGGCATCCGGACGACACATTGGATTACAACGGTATATTCCCAAAGGCAAAGATAATAAAGGAAGCTTTTCCGGCGGAGCTCCTGCCCTATGTTTTTTTTCATAAGCCAGGAATAATCTATACATTTGATTCCTCCGGGTGTGAAAACCTGACAAAACATTTTGAGATTAAAAAAATTGAGAGGGAGAATTATGCAGGATAACAGGGCTTTAATTATTGTCAATTCCGTCTATCAGCTTTTTACAGCCATTCATATAAAACAGACCATTTTGAGAGACCGGCCGGTGGATATGATTTTGACAGACATAACGCCCCGGCTGAAAGAATGCCTTTTGCGATTGAGGGAGGCAAAGATTTTTGAACGGGTAATTTTTGGATCCACCAAGGAACTCAATGAAAAGTGCGCCAAAGGGACAGTGGAAGAGCTGTCAGGTGTTTTTGGTAAAATAAACCAGGTCTTTCGTTGGGTTCTGGAAGAAGAGCTTGGTTTTTATACGGAGGTTTTCTTTTCCAATTTTGATCCCTTCACCCGTATGCTCGCCTGCCGTTATGATTCTCTTCCCTGCGATTTTATCTGTTTTGAAGATGGGTTTTCCACCTATGTCATTGATTTTCTGAGAGAAAACAGGGCGGCCATTAACCGCCATCCCGAAGGAAGCAAGATCAAGGAAAAGATAAAAAAGGTTTTATTGTATGAGCCGAGGCTCGCCATGCGGGGGGATAGCCTGATAAACGAGCCACTTCCCAAGATCAGCCGGGAGGACGGGGTATTCAAATCAGCCGTTAATTATATTTTTGATTATCAAAGGCCGAAGGAGGAGCTTCCCTTTATTTTTTTAGAACAGTCCTTCCGCGCGGAGGGGATAAAGACAAATGATATTTCTCTGATGAGGGAATGCCAGGATGCGGTTGGGACGGAAAATTTTGTTGTGAAGCCTCATCCAAGAAATCCGGAAAACCTTCCTTTTCTCTTGGGGCTGACCAGAAAATATCAGAATCATGTCCCTTGGGAGCTGCTCCTTCTGAATGGGGATATGGAAAACAGCACGGTTATAACCGTCTGTTCCAATGGAGCCCTCACAGGAAGGCTGGTTTTTGGTCTGGATATTCCAACGGTTATGCTCTATGAGCTTTTTGAAGGAAAGGTGTTATGGCAGGAAGATGCGGTGCTGAAAAATTATCTCCGCAAATTTCAGCGGCAATTTGCGGGAGAAAATTATTATGTTCCCAAAACAGTATATGAACTCAAAAATATTCTCAAGTATTTAGGAGGCCGCAATGAGCAGTGATATCAAGGTTTCAGTTATTATTCCCGTTTATCAGGTGGAGAATTATCTTGAACGGGCGGTAGATTCTGTTTTGGCCCAAACATTGGAAGAGAAGGAAATTATTTTGGTGGATGATGGGAGCCAGGACGGTTCTCCCGAAATCTGCGACCGTTACGCCGGAGAATATCCAGGTCTAATCCAGGTGATTCATAAGGAAAATGAGGGGCTGGGCATGGCCAGAAATACGGGAGTGAGAGCCAGCAGGGGAGAATATGTGGCCTTTTTGGATTCCGACGATACTGTGGAGCCGGAAATGTATGAGGAAATGTACCGAAAAGCGGAAGAGGAACACTATGACATTGTCATGTGTGATGTGAGGATTATTTATGTGGAAGAGGATAGAAGCACGGTCGTTACCTCCTATCCCCAAGGGGAGCTCGATCTTTCCGACTATATCGCCAATGGAAACAACATCACTTACAGCGTCAACAAACTGTATCGCCGGAAGATTTGGGAAGAAAACCAATATGAAAAAATGCTCTTTGAGGATATTTCCCTCATCCCGGCCCTGGTGACTAAATACCAGCATATCGGTTATGTGAGAAAACCCTTTTATAATTATTACCGCCGCGCCAATACCATTTCGACCACGTTTGTGGGAGATATGGTGGACATTATCCAGGCATTCCGGAATTATATCGACACCAGCAACCCAAACTACCGTGAGGAGGTAATTTACTGCGCGGCAAAACAGATTTACTGGAATATGACAAAATCGAGAGTGCTGTTCCAAGCCGATTTTATCGAGCTTCTTAAAGAGTACAAGAAAGACTTCATCCTCAATCCTTATATCTCAAAGGACAAAAAAATAAATGGCATTTTGGCCTTTTTGGAGAAGGAGGTAATTCCAGAAAATTTCATATGCGCCTGTTTTCATAGAGAACCGCCGGAGGGGTATTTGGACGCGGTCAGGGAAAATTTTCCAAAATCCCAGCTGTTCCATGTGGATGAAAATTACTATTCGCCCGGTCAGCTGCCTGAAAGTGTGCTGCGCGCCCTTTCCCAAGGAAAGAATAGTTACGCAGAGGAATATTATGCCCTTCGCGTCCTTTTTGAATCTTAACCTGAAAAGGCTGCGGCTCAACCATGTCTTTTTTGGCTTTGAGGATGACGAGAGAATGACAGCAGGATGTTATGGAGCTCAAAAAGGGAATTATGTTATTCAGGCATTGCTGGATACTTTTCAGAGAAATAATATATACAACAAGGCCCTTCTCTCAATGGAGGAACGGCTGAGGGATTTTCTGATTGTCCAGTTTGGATTAAAACCAAATGGGAGGAAACAGATTTTAAAAAATGAAATTCAGATATATCTTCCGAGTGTTTTGGTTTACGATATGAAGGACGGGGAAAACTGCTGTAAAAAGGAGCTTACGCCTATACTGGAAGGATATGAGCTGGTAAGCGACAGAATGCTGAAATTATGGTCGGACAGGATGCTGGAAAACTGGAATCTGTATAAGCAGGAGCTGAATAGAAAACGGACACCGGATACAAAGACGAAGCCGGTAGAAAATATCAGAAATTTCCATGGCGTCACGGAGCAGGAATTGGAAAGACAGCTACAGGAAGCTATAGATAATTATGAAAATTCCACTAGCTGGAAATTGACCAGGCCAATACGCTATTTAGGTCGCTTATGGAAGAAGTGGAGGAACAAAAGATGAAAACAGTTGCGATTATCCCAGCAAGATATGATTCCAGCCGGCTGAAGGGAAAACCGCTGGCTGATATCTGCGGCCGTCCCATGGTCTGGTGGGTATATCATCAGGTGAAAAAATCCTCAAAAATTTCAGAGGCTTATGTGGCGACAGACCATGAAGAGGTAATGAGAATATGCGGCAGCTACGGAATCCCCTGTATCATGACATCCCGGGAACATAAGACAAGCACAGAAAGGGTCTATGAAGCCGCAGAGAATATTCCCGCTGATGTCTATTTATGTATTAATGGAGATGAACCCTTAATAGAACCGGAAATTTTTGAGCGGGTAATCCCAGAGCGGGGCACAACCTTTTTTGCCTCCAATCTTATGACAAAGATCCATTCTCCGGTGGAGGCCGTGGATGACACTAATATTAAGGTGGTCACAGATGAAGATGGGTATGCCTTGTTTATGTCCCGCAGTCCGATTCCTCATCCCAAGGCGAGCATTGAATATGATTTTTATAAGCATCTGGGGGTACTGGCCTATACGCTGGAGGCCCTGGGCTTTTTTGCCCACACCCCCAAGGGACCGGTGGAGCAGATTGAGGATATCAACGAGCTGAGGTTTATTGAGCATGGAAAAAAATTAAAAATGATACCAGTGGAAGCACATACCCTTTCCGTGGACACCCAAAAGGATTTGGAATATGTACGGAAGGTGTTGGCTCGGAAGGCGGAGGAGGAATTTTTGAATGGGCGTTGAAATACTGGATTGTACCCTACGGGACGGAGGATACGTCAATGATTGGAGGTTTGGGAGAAAGGTTATAGCGGCGGTTTTGGATAAGCTGGATCAGGCGAAAATCGACATCATTGAATGCGGATTTCTCACCCGGATGGTGAAGGAAAGGGATTGTTCTCTTTTCGGCAGTGTGGCCGATATCAAAGAAATGCTTCCACAGGAAAAAAATTCTATGTATGTGGCAATGATTGCCATAGGAGAAAAAGAGCTGCATCCCTCAGAGCTTCAGCCCTATGACGGCAGCAGCATAGAGGGAATCCGTCTGACTTTTCACAAAAAAGAAATCCCCCAGGCCTTTGAGTGGGCTGGAATTATTATGGAAAAGGGATACAAGGTTTTTATGCAGCCGGTTGGAACTGTTTTTTACAGTGATATAGAGCTGTTGCAGCTGGTGGAAAAAATAAATCTTCTGAACCCCTATGCCTTTTATATTGTGGACACCCTAGGCAGCATGTACCGCAATGAGGTATCTCACCGGTTCTATTTGATAGATGAAAATATGAATCCGGAAATCCGGCTTGGTTTTCACGGGCATAATAACCTTCAGCTGGCGTTTTCCAACGCGCAGATCCTGGGAAAAATCCAGACAAAGCGTACCCTGATTCTGGATTCCTCTGTTTACGGTATGGGGCGTGGGGCGGGAAACCTTCCCACTGAGCTGATTACCCAGTATATCAATAAAAATATTGAATCCCGCTATGATGTGACAATGGTTATGGATATCTACGATGAATACATTGCAACCATCCGAAAGGAGCATGAATGGGGATACACAATGCCTTACCATATAGCTGCCAGCAATGTCTGCCATCCCAATTATGCCTCCTATCTTATCAACAGGCAGACTTTGACGATGAAGGATATTGAAAGGATTATTCAATCAATTCCGGAGGAATATAAGGTCCTTTACCACAAGCCATTGATTGAAAAACTGTATTTGCAGTATCAAAGCCGCAGAATTGACGACAGCAGGGCAGTGGAAGAAATCGGAAGGCTCATTTCGGGCAGGAAACTGCTTCTTTTGGCGCCGGGCAAAAGCCTCGTTTCCAGCTATGACAGGATAATGGAATTTATCGAAAGGAAACATCCATATGTCATCACTGTAAATTTTGTGGATTCCCATTATCATATGAATGCCTGCTTTGTGAGCAACCATAAAAGAATTGATGGCATCCGGAAGGAAATCAGTGAAATGGAAGAGGTGAAAGCCATTTTGACCTCCAATATTCAGGGGGAATACAGCAGAGGGGATTTGTATGTGGATTACGACTCCTACACTAACAGCGATGAAATGATATCCGACAACGCTGGGCTTATGCTTTTGAGGCTCTTGAAAAAATGTGGCGCTCAGGAAGTGTTTCTTGCGGGATTTGACGGGTTTTATCGTCGATATAATTATTACAGTGAAGAGATGAATTTGAAAACCAATGAAGAGGAACTACAGGAAAAGCAAAGCCGAATTAAGAAAAAACTGAGGGAATTGTCCAAAGAGATGACGATTACTTTTTTGACTCCCTCTATCTATGAACGGGAGAAAAAGCATGTATAACTGTATTATTTTTGATATGGACGGTACCCTGATCGATTCCTATGAAGGAATTTTCCGCGCCTATCAGTGGACTATGGAAAAGCTTGGAGAACCCTTTAAGGGGGATATCCTAGTAAAACGGGCAATCGGCGCGCCACTTCCCTATGTATTCGAAAAAATATGTAAAATGCCGATAGAAAAAACAAAAAAGGCGATTGAATTATACCGCGGCTACTATGAAAAAAGAGGAAAAAAGCAAGCCAAGGCTTACGAAGGGATTGAGAGAGCCTTACAGCAACTAAAGAAAGAAGGAAAATTCCTGGGAGTCGCTACCCTGAAAAATAAGAAATTCGCTGTAGAAATTTTGCGGGATACAGGGTTATCTTCTTATTTTAATATTGTCTGCGGTATGGATGAGGAGGACAGGCTGACCAAAGCGGAGCTGATAGATCAATGCCGGATTGCGGCCGGAGCAGAAAAGGAGGAAACTATTTTGGTCGGAGACAGTGAATTTGATTTTTCCGGCGCGAAGGAGGCAGGTGTTTCCTTTCTGGCAGTCACTTATGGTTTTGGCTATCATACCCCGGAAGAGCTGAAGAAAGAAAACGTCTCATTAGTGGCAGCAAAAGCCTTGGACATTCCAAGGCTTCTGATTGGCAGACTGTAGTCCTTCTGGTGTTTCTTTGTCAAATTTCCATATGAGATGAAATTATGACTGTTATCATGGGAAAAATCACAAAAACCACTTGACAAATACTATAAGATAGAGGTATTGTTAATAAAGAAAATGTGTAC
>JAHZIE010000055.1:14587-17022 GCA_019419895.1 Clostridiales bacterium
TGGGGTATTTTTATAATTCAAAAAACCTCAAAGAAACGGAAACGGGAAATCCATTCTTTTGGGGTGGGAATAAATTATTTTAAAGGAGGATTTTTATGAAGACGTGTAAAAGGGTTAGAGGACTGCTGGCGTTTTTTCTGGCATTCCTTTTGACCGCTGCGATGCTTCCGTCAGTCTTTGCGGCCGGAACATCCAATGTATCAATTGGTAGCACTAAGCTCAAGGAGGGAGAAAACAGCATTGGAGGCGGTACTGCTACGCTGAATACAACAGAAAGAACGCTGATACTGGAAAATGTTTCAAGCACAGAATATCTTTTTATTGATTCAGATGCGGAATTTACAATTATTGTGAAGGGCGATACAAAAATTGGCAGCGCGGACAGCAGAACCAACGGCAGTGCCCTTTTCAGCAATGACGTATCCCAGCTGAACATTCAGGTTGAGCAGGGTGCGGTTTTCTCCCTTTATACGGCAGAGGGGAATAATATCTTTTTGGAGAACGGCGCTCTCAAAATTTCTGGTCCCGGTAAATTTGTCGCAAATGTTACCGGTGATTATCCAGCGATTTATACGCAGAAAGACATTGTTTTTGATCAGAATTTGATCGCGGAGGTTACTTCAGAACAAACTGGCGTTTATTCCAATTTGGGAAACATTACCATAGATTCTGTTGATAGGATGACCGTTAAAGCGCAGTATCTGGGTCTTTTCGCGCAGAGCTACGATTCGGTGACGGATGATTCTGTAGCTTCTTCCATTACAATGCGCAATAGTACGGTTGAGATCACGACAGCAGAGGAAAGCGCTGTATTCTGCGGAGCTGGCGGGATCCTGATCGAGGATACCTCGCTGATGATAAAGACTGACAAAGAGTTCTATGGGTACGGCCTGTACAGTGAAGGGGACGTTGTCATAAAGGGCTCAAAAACAGATCTCTCAATTGAAGGCGCGACAGGAATCAGCGCAGATAAAAAAATTATCATCGAAGGCGGAACAGTAGACGTCTCTACTGTTGACACCGCTTTGCTTGGTTGGGATGGTGTCACAATAACAGAAGGAATCGTCAATGCGGAATCTGAAGCTGAAAGCGCCATTTTGGCAAGGGATGGAGCTTGCTCAATTTCCGGAGATGCCACCAGTGTGACCGCGATCACCAATGCGGAGGACAAAGCCGCTATCCGTAACGCTTTTGACGGCGGAATCTATTTAGATGCTGCGGTCAAAGCTGAAAATACCGCGGGAGGCAAGCCTGTAGAAGGTGTTATGAAGGATAAGACGGAAGCAATAACCATTGGAGCTGGTTTTGACGCTTTTGGTTTGGACATCTATACCACAGAGAATGGACACTCCTACTTCATTCCGGCAGGCAGTGACGGAAATACTCCATGGGCCGGCGAAATAAATATCTGCAAGCATGTCTGGAATGCTCCGGTATGGAGCTGGTCGGATGATTATTCCGCCGCAACCGCAACGTTTGTCTGCACAAAAGACGAAACTCATAAGGAAGTTGTCCAAGCGGTAATTACAAGCACATCCAAGGATGCCACTTGCGGAGAAAATGGAGTAATCACCTATCGGGCGAGCCTTACCTTTAATGGTACAGTTTATGAGGATGAACAGTCCAAAGTCATCCCGGCAACGGGAAATCATTCTTATAAAGATGGGATTTGCACCGTTTGCGGTGCTTCCGACCCAGACTATCAACCAACTGAGCCTGAAGAACCAGGAGAATCAGAAACTCCTTCAGAACCGTCTGAACCCTCAGAGCCCGTTGATCCCAGCACTCCGGATGACAGCCATCCCACTGAAACTCCTGCGACTGGATATAACAGCAACGCGGTGTTTGTAGTGGTTCTGTTGTTCCTTTCAGGCGCGGGTGCTCTTGGAATGACGATTTACAGCAGAAAGAAAACAAAGAGAGAGTAATTTATTAGACGGAACTTCTCCGGCTGAGATGAATATTCTTTAAAAAAGTCCCCCTATGTCAAAAGTTACCGCTTTGACATAGGGGCTTTCTTTATATCTTCAGTGCGCTTTTTTCGGGTGAGGACCGATTTGTCAGACAAAAAGGAGTCTTTGCCGGGAATATAGGAAAATATCAAAAAAATTCTTGACAATTATCCGAAACCGGATTATAATCAAAATCATCCGATTTCGGATAAAATGGAGGGGCAAATGAAAACAAACGAAATGGAACCGCTGGCAGTATTTAACCAGCTTTATAAAAAGATGGATGAAATTTATCATCAATACGCGAAGGAGCATGGAATTTCAGAGACAACCCTTTGGCTGCTTTATTCTGTTTATGAGGATGATGCCGTCTATACTCAAAGAGAGCTTTGTGCCGCATGGCATTATCCTCCTCAGACTGTTAATTCAATTTTAAAGGGCCTTGAAAAGCAGGAAATTATCCGGCTGGAAGCTATTCCAGGA
>JAHZIE010000056.1:0-5722 GCA_019419895.1 Clostridiales bacterium
CCATGAATTATGTTTTTGCCCCCATTGGAATGCATTTAGGCACTATCGTCCTGCGCAGGTATTCCATCGGCGCCTGTTCCATCACTGGAGTGGTTTTGTATAATCTGTTTTTTATCCTGCTCCTGGTTCTCCAGACGGAGGCGGTTCACTATTATATCCCTCTGGGGATTCTGATTGGGCTGGCCGGTGGTTTTTATTACATGAGCTATGGGGTGCTTTTCTCCAGCTACAGCACCAATGAAAACCGGGACCGGGCATCTTCCTTTATGAGCATGGCCAGTTCAGTGGTGTCCATGCTGGTCCCCTTGATTTCCGGCGCGGTGATCTCTCTGTTCAGTGATCTTTGGGGCTATGTGGTCATTTTCTCCCTTTCCCTGCTCGTTGCGATGATGACAGCGTTTGTAATTGCCCGTCTGCCGGTGCAGCGCGCTGAGAGAAAGAAATCCCAGTTGTGGAAATGCTATAAAATGGTATTTCAAAATAAAACCTGGAGGCTGGGAATGTTCCTCATGATGGGGCTGAATATCCGCGAAGGCGCTTTTATGTTTATCATGAACATTATTGTCTATCAGTTTATCAACAGCGAAGCACTGGTGGGATTTAATACCTTTCTGACCGCCTGCGCGGGGATTACGGCCGCCTTCCTCATGGGAAGAATTGTCCATCAGGGCAACCGGACAAGGGCGATGACGGTAGCTGTTACGGTGATTACACTGACAGCGGTGGTATATCTCTTTACTATGAATGTCTATACGACGATGATATTTGCCGTGATCAACGCTTCCTTTACCTGTTTCAACAGCACGCCGGTCACAAATATCAACCTGATGCTGTTTGATCAAATGCCCGGAGCCCGGGGAATGTGGTCGGAGCTGCTGTCCGTCCGGGACATTTTTGTGGGGAGCGGAAGGCTTATCAGCGTTTTGATTATTATTTTGTCCAATCTGCTTACCGGGGGCAGCCTCTTCTGGCAGGGAGTGGTGCTGGTTGGACTGACGGCCTTTCAGTACGTCAATATTTTGTGTGCCAAGCGTTGTGTGAAAAATTTGGAAAAGCTCAGTCAAAAGCAGGAGGAGCCCTGTTTGGAGCGTTAGGAGAATGTTAAGCTTATGCTGAATCATAAATCACAGGTACCGCTCAATAGCCGCCTGCGGGCGGCCGCCTCGATGGTCCGCAGGGGTGCGAGAATAGCGGATGTGGGGACGGATCACGCCTACCTGCCTATCTGGCTCGTACAGTCGAATATCTGTCCGAGCGCCATCGCGTCGGATATCCGTCCCGGTCCTCTGGAACGGGCCAAGGCCAATGTGAAAAATTTCCATGAGGAAGGGAGGATTCAGCTGAGGCTGGGAGACGGCCTTAGTCCTGTCCAGGAAGATGAGGTGGACGACATCCTTATCTGTGGGATGGGCGGGGAAATGATTGCCTCCATCCTGGAGCGTGCGTCCTGGACAAAAAACAGAGATAAGAATTTTATTTTGCAGCCCATGTCTTCCCCTGAGGATCTGCGCGGTTATCTGAGAAAAAACGGTTTTGTTATCCGACGAGAGAAGGCTGCGGTGGATGCCGGGCGGGTTTATTCCGCAATGCAGGCGGTCTGGGAGGGAAAAAGCGCTGAAAAGGTATCCCCAGCCTTTGATTATCTGGGCAGGGTGATGCCGAAATTGTCGGAAGAGGCTATGATTTATGCTCAAAGGCAGCTTCAGCATTTGAAAAATATCCGCTTTGGTCAAATTGCCCGGGGATTAAACCCGGAGGCGGCTGAAACAGAAAAAATAATTCTTGCTGTTGCAAAAGAAGCGGGAATCTCAAAAGAGGACGCTTTGGCGGACGACAGGCTTAAAAATAAGGAGATGATTCCAAATGGCGAAAGCAAATGACATTTATCAGGCGTTGGATCAGCTTGCGCCCTTTGAAAACGCTCTCAGCTTCGATAATGCGGGCTTTTTAGCGGGCAGCAGAGATATGGAAGTAGAGAGGGTTTTGTTGTCGCTGGATATTACGGGGCCGGTAATCCAGGAAGCGGCAGAATTGGGTGCTCAACTGCTTATTAGCCATCATCCCGTAATTTTTTCGCCCCTTCGCAGCCTGCCTGCGGAATCTCCGGCCTACCAGCTGGCGGGAGAGGGGCTTTCGGCTATTTGCGCCCATACCAACCTAGATATAGCGGATCATGGGGTAAATTTCTGTCTGGCCGAAAAAATCGGTTTGCATGATATTGGGCGGTCTGAAACCTGCCCGGAGCTGTTTGAAGGAAAATTGGAATTCCCCCTGCGGCCGGAGGAATTCGCCGGGCTGTGCGGGAAATCTCTTCGGGTGAGGGGACTGAGATATATCAATGGAGGAAATCAGATCTCCAAAGTGATGATGTGCAGTGGCGCGGGCGGAGAATTTATCACCCAGGCGGCGGAAGAGGGGGCGGACGCTTTCCTAACGGGAGAGATGAAGCATCATGAGCTGCTTCAGGCAAAGGCGGCGGGGATAACCGCTGTGGTTGCCGGACATTATGAAACGGAGCGGGTGGTTCTGCCCTTCCTGCGGGAATATTTGTCCGTTAAATTTCCTGGGATTCAGTTTGAGATTTCCCAAAGGGAGGAAAACCCAGTCTGCGGCCTTGTGGAATATAACTACTAAAATAAAAATTTGAACAAAGAGAAAAGAGGAGGCCATTGTGGCTTTAGACGGAGCGTTTTTATACCAGATAAAAAAGGAATTGGAAGAGACTATGCTGCAGGCAAGGGTGGAAAAGGTCTACCAGCCCTCCAAGGAGGAGATTGTTCTCTCTCTGCGGGGGAGAAACTGCGGTGGAAAGCTTTTGCTTTCGGCCAGGGCCAACAGTGCCCGTATCCATTTTACCCAGGTACAGTTGGAAAATCCTTTGTCTCCCCCTATGTTTTGCATGCTTTTGAGAAAGCGGCTTGCGTCGGCGCGTCTGGCCCAAATCAGACAGCCGGGGCTGGAAAGGGTTTTGGCGCTGGATTTTGACTGTGTCAATGAGCTTGGGGATGAGGTGCGCCTCAGCTTGATCATGGAAATTATGGGGCGTTACAGCAATATTATCCTTGTAGATGAGAATGGGAAAATTGTAGACGCTGTGAAACGTGTCGATGCGGAAATGTCATCTGAGCGGCTTATATTGCCTGGATTGGCTTACCAGATGCCGCCTCAACAGAATAAGAGGAATCTTCTTGCCACTCCGGTGGTAAAAATTTTAGAGGAACTGAAAGAGGGAAAAAACGCGCCTCTTGCTAAGGCGCTGCTTTCCGTCCTGCAGGGAATTTCGCCGGTTGTGTGCCGTGAGCTTCAGCATCAGACATGCAGAGGAGGGGAAGCGTTTTCTCATGAACTGACCGGGGAACAAAAGCAGAGGCTGTCCTTTTTCTTGGAGCAGCTGAAAGAAAAAATTTCCTCCGGGGGAAAGCCCGTTATGATATTGGAGCTTTCTGGAAAGCCTATGGATTTTTCCTTTGTCGAGATCAATCAGTATGGCACAGGAGCTGTGACGAGGGAATATCCTTCCTATCATGAGCTGTTGGATGCCTTTTATACCCAAAGAGACAGGATAGAACGGATGCGTTCCCGTTCTTTGGATTTGCTCCGGCTACTAGCCAATACCACAGAGAAGCTTTCCCGGAAAATCAATTTGCAGCAGGAGGAGCTCAAACAGTGCGGAGAGAGGGAAACCCTGCGGATGTATGGGGATTTGCTCAATGCCAACCTTTACCGTTTGGAAAAGGGGAGCTTTTTTGCACAGCTGGAAAACTTCTATGATCCCCAGCTGCCGGAGGTGAGAATTCCCCTGGATCCGGCGCTGACCCCCGTGCAGAACGCGCAGAAATATTATAAGGAGTACAGAAAAGCCCAGACGGCGGAACAGATGCTGACCCAGCAGATCCATCAGGCGCGGGAGGAACTGGATTATCTTGATACCGTTTTTGATGCCCTCAGCCGTGCCCAAACGGAAAAGGATCTGAATGAAATCAGGGAGGAGCTCCAAGAGCAGGGCTATCTCAAGAGAACCGGGGGAAAAGAGAAGAGAAGGCCGACGCCTATGGCGGA
This sequence comes from Clostridiales bacterium, assembly GCA_019419895.1. Classification (GTDB taxonomy): domain Bacteria; phylum Bacillota; class Clostridia; order Oscillospirales; family Acutalibacteraceae; genus JAHZIE01. Next base: position 4,060 of record JAHZIE010000056.1, read on the forward strand.
GCCGTTGAAATTTGTCACCTCCGGAGGGTATACTGTCCTTGTGGGACGGAACAACAAGCAAAATGATAAGCTGACCTTAAAGACGGCGCAGAATAACGACATCTGGTTTCATACAAAGAATATTCCCGGCTCCCATACCATTCTGGTGACAGGTGGAAAAGAGCCGGAGGAAAGGGATATGAGGGAAGCGGCCCAGCTGGCGGCCTATCACAGTAAGGGGGCGGAATCCTCACAGGTTCCGGTCGATTATACCCAGGTGCGTTATGTGCGTAAGCCCCAGGGGGCAAAACCGGGAATGGTCATTTATGACAATTACCGTACAGTTTATGTGACGCCTCAATGCCCTGTGGAAAATGGAGCTGGCAAATAAAGAAGAGCAGCGGTGTGTGGACCAATCGTTCAGACAAAAATAGTAAAAAAAGCCCCCCTGACGCAGGTAAAATAAAACCGCGTCAGGGGGATTCCCATTTTAAAAACACGAATGCGTATGATAACGGCGTCGGAGGGAAAAAGGAAGGAGAACCCGCAGCACGTTTTGAATTTACATATTCTCCATTGGAGAATATCGAAGAAGCGGAAAAACTCCCAGATAAGAGGCAAAAGAAAGGGAAGATAGCAAAGTCCTTTAGGCAGTCCTCCCAACGGAAGAATGGACAGGCTGACAGGACTCAGGGCATGAAAATGGAGAACAGATTGCCACAGATTTTTGTTAGTATTCCATATTCATAGAGAAAGAGAGTCTGTGAGAAGCTGGGAAGAAGAGATGTGATGCTTTTGCCTGCCCATTTAAAAAGTCCGGACGAAAGCCGGATGTTTCCAGAATTAATTAGTGTGTTATTTTGCTCTTCAAAAGACAGAAAAATAGACAAAAAAGAATAGAGGGATTATTTACAGGCTGGTCTGGGCATCTTGGCACCATGTGAATAACAGGGAAAAGGCGGCCTCAAAATCGAAAGGGCTTCCTTTTTTCAGTTCCACCGACATCGTCAGAACCTCTCTGTCCCTTCCTTGGAGCAGAGGGAGGAGCTCCGCTTTAGAAAGGGGAAAATGAGAGGTTTTCAGATAATACATGTTTTGAAGGATAAAAAATACAGATTTGTAGGAATAGGGTAGAAGAGAGACATTGTCCTCCGGAGAACGATGAATATAACGGTGGCACAGCTCGTGATATAGGTTATTCAGACTGATTTTCAGATAAGTTCTTTCATCTTCTATGGTATAGCTGGGGACAAGGCTGGAAAGCTTCCCATAATAATCCTTTGTAGTATGGAGCAGATGGCATATTTCACAGGGATTCCAGTGGGCAAGCTCGTCTTTTCCACAGAGAAAGCCACAGGCTTTCTCTGCGTGGCCGTTTTCTTCTACCACTTGACGGTAGACATTGAGATCCTCCACAGAGAGAAAATCAAGAACCGTCATGATATCAATATCGCTTTCCCTATCGGCCTCTCCTCTAAGATAACTTCCCTGAAGCCCCACATAGAGAAGCCGTTTCCCAAAGCGTTCTTTCATCAGGGAAATCATTCCAGAGATATATTCATCCGGTTGCAGCATTTTCCAGTCTCCTTCCTTGTGCAAATCAGACAGCAATTGCATGAAGCTCCCCGCTATGGAGCGCGTGTTGTATCTCATTGTTTGTTATATTCATGCTTTAGAAAAGAAT
>JAHZIE010000056.1:5732-16098 GCA_019419895.1 Clostridiales bacterium
CCGCAGCATTTCCTGGTAAAATCCCCAAGAAGAGGACTGCTGTATAAAAGAGAAAATGGGGATCCTTGAAGTGCCGCCGCGAGCTTGATTAAACAAACAAACGGTTTTTGAGGAGAACGCAATTTTATGCGCCATTCCTCCAAAAACAGGGAGTTAGGACGGTTCCCCTAAAAGGCATACCGCATGTGCGGCCACACCCTCCTTTGCTCCGGTAAAGCCCAAGCCTTCCTCAGTGGTGGCCTTGACATTCACCCGGTTGGGGGAGATCTCACAGAAATGGGCAAGGTTCTCCTTCATTTGAGGAATAAAATCTTTGATTTTTGGCGCCTGCAAAAGAACAGTGGCGTCAATGTTGGAGATAGAATAACCCAATTCATGAAGTCTGCGGACAATCTCACCTAATAGAAGGAGGCTGTCAGCGTCCTTATATTTTGGATCGGTGTCGGGAAACCAGCATCCGATGTCCCCGAGACCCGCGGCACCCAGAAGGGCATCACAGACGGCATGAGTTAAAACGTCGGCGTCAGAATGTCCCAGTAATCCCTTTTCATAAGGAATTTCCACGCCCCCCAAAATAAAACGCCGCCCCGCTGAAAAACGGTGAACGTCATATCCGTGTCCAATCCTCATTATCTATTCATCCTTTCCATCATCCTCATATAGGTTGAGCAGCGCCTCGGCAATAGTGATATCCTCTTCCGTAGTCACCTTTAAATTACTGTAACGTCCTTCGGAGATCCAGACAGGCGCACCGATCCCCTCCACCAGCTGACAATCGTCAGTATATTCTTTTTGCTCCAGCTCCGCCTGTTTCGCGGCGCGCAGATAAATGCTTTTTTCAAACACTTGAGGAGTGTGGACAGCCCATAGAGAGGAACGTTCTGGTGTGAAAAGTATTTTTCCTTCCCCGTCGGCGGCCTTGATGGTGTCTTTTACTCTCACGCCCAATGTGGCCGCCCCCTTTTGTAAGGCGAGAAGGATAACTTGGTTAATCTCATTTTGGGTTGTCAGCGGACGGGCGCCGTCATGAATGGCAAAGTATTCTGTTTTGGCTGAACAGGCGCCCACGCCATGCATGACGGATTCCTGCCGGGTGTTCCCACCGAAAGTAATTCTGCATGAGATGGCTGGACAATATTTTTTCAGCATTCGATGGATAAAGGCCTCTTCTTCTCTCCGGATGACCAGAACAATTTCCCGGATAAAAGGGGAATGGGAGAAAATTTTTAAGGTTCTCACCAATAGGGGGATGCCTTTTAAAGTCAGCAGCTGTTTACTGGAGCTTTTTCCTTTTATCTTCATACGGGTAGAAAAGCCCGCTGCGACAATCACGGCAGAAACCCAGGGAATATGCTGTCTCTTTGTTTCCATACTGATTAATCTCCTGTCTTTTTCGTTATGTCCTTTACGCCGAGGAGAAAGAATCCTTTTTCTATTATTATAACCCATGTTATTGTGATATGGCAATAGAGGGTAAAGAGGATGAAAGAAAGACGATAGTTTCACAGTTTATACCGTTTAAGAAAGAAAATTAGTGATTGCCAAAAGGCTGGCTTTCGTCGAAGGAACAGATCCTCTGCGGTGCTGACCGTACTGCCGTCTCATTGCTCTGTTATCCATAAGCGGATTTAATAATGGATGATTTTGATTTACCTGATTTTTAATAATCCGCTGGAAAAGATTTTTTGAGGGACTTACCGGCGCCCGCCGCTTTTTTCCTCCTGTTTCCGGTAAAATCAGCAAGAAGCTTAAAAAAATAAATGCCGCCGGCCACCGGCGGAAAAACACCGGAATGACTGGCGGCGGGAATCGTTTTGAAAAAATGGGAAGGAAAAGAAATTATAGATCCATTCCCAAATGAATCGCTTTGAGATTTGCTTCAAGAAGGTTTGCCTTTCTCGGAGGAATACATTTCTGCAAAGCCTTTTCAAGATTTTCCAGAGAAGTAAAGCCGGTTTCTTTTAAAAGCTTGCCAATGATGATCATGTTGGCAAGCCCTTTAAGACCTTTTTCTTCAGCAAGCCCGGAAGCAGGAATATAAGAAATCCTCAAATCGGTCCGTTCGGTCTTTTTGCCAATGAGGGAACTGTCCACAATAACGGTTGCGCCCGGCTCAGCCGCATCAATAAATTTCTCAAAGGACGGAAGATTCATGGCAACAAAGACATTGGGGTTTGATACTAGGGGAGAACCGATGGGCTTATCGGAGATGCAGATACTGCAATTGGCAGTTCCTCCACGCATTTCAGGGCCATAGGAGGGAAGCCAGGAGACTTCCTTTCCGTCCATCAGACCGGCATAAGCGATTGCCTTTCCGGCAAAGAGGATCCCCTGTCCGCCGAAACCAGCCAGAAGAATGTTGAGATCAGAACTCATTTTTTCACACCTTCTTCCACGTCTTTATAAACCCCAAGAGGATAATAGGGAATCATGTTGTCTCTGAGCCACTGCAACGCTTCCACCGGAGTCAGCCCCCAGTTGGTGGGGCAGGTGGAAAGAACCTCAACAATAGAGAACCCCTTCTTATCAATCTGGTTCTGGAACGCCTTTTTAATGGCCTTTTTAGCGGTAACTACATTTTTTACACAATCGACTGTCACCCTCTGGGCAAAAGCCACGCCGTCAAGGGTGGAGAGCATTTCGCATACCCTGACAGGATAGCCTGCCGTATTGGTATCGCGGCCGTAAGGGGTAGTCTGTGTTATCTGATTCGGCAGAGTGGTTGGGGCCATCTGACCTCCGGTCATGCCGTAAATAGCGTTATTGATAAAGATGATAGTAATATTTTCCCCGCGGGTTGCTGCGTGAACAGTTTCGGCCGTACCGATGGCCGCCAGATCGCCGTCACCTTGATAGGTAAAGATGACGTTGTCCGGCAGGGCGCGCTTTAATCCGGTTGCCACCGCCGGCGCGCGTCCATGAGGCGCTTCCACCATATCGCAGGTAAAGTAGTCGTAATTCATAACCGCGCAGCCGACAGGAGCCACGCCGACAGTTTTACCTTCCACTCCCAGCTCTTCAATGGACTCAGCCACCAGACGGTGAACGATGCCGTGAGTACAACCGGGACAATAATGGAAAGGAATATCGCTGAGCATTTTGGTTTTTTGGAATACGATTGCCATTATTCGGCACCTCCTGTCAAGGATTTAATTTTTTGAAGGACTTCAGCCGGAGTGGGAATCATACCGCCGGTACGTCCTAAAAATTCAACGGGACGGGAACATTCAATGGCCAGGCGCACATCATCGATCATCTGTCCCATGGACATTTCCACACACAAAAAACGCTTTGCCGTTTTTGCGGCCTTTTTCAATGCGTCCGTTGGGAAGGGCCAGAGAGTAATGGGACGGACCATACCAACCTTTAAGCCTTTTTCACGGGCGGAATTTACCGCGCTTTTTGCCACACGTGAGGAAGCGCCATAGGCCACGATAACCAAGTCGGCATCCTCCACCAGATATTCTTCAGCCATCTGCTCCTCCGCCTTTATCTTATCATAACGGCGGAATCTTTCCCGCACCAGCCTTTCCAAGTCCTGGGGCTGAAGGTAAAGGGAATTGATGACATTATGCTTCCGCTTATTTTGATGACCACTGGTTGCCCATGGCTTTTCAGGCAGCTGCTCCTTCTGGACGCCACGGATTTCCACAGGCTCCATCATCTGGCCAAGCATACCGTCGGCAAGGATCATTGCGGGCATCCGGTATTCATCCGCCTTGTCAAAAGCACGGGAAACCAAATCGACCATTTCCTGAACAGTAGAAGGAGCAAAGACGAGAATCTGGAAATCTCCGTGTCCCGTCGCCTTAGTCGCCTGCCAGTAATCGGCCTGAGAGGGCTGAATTCCGCCCAAACCGGGGCCGCCGCGCTGCACATTAATGATGACACAGGGAAGATCGGAACCGGCGATGTAGGAGATTCCTTCACCTTTCAGGCTGATGCCGGGGGAAGAGGAGGAGGTCATGGCACGGACACCGGCTGAAGCGGCGCCGAGCACCATATTGATCGCGGCGATTTCTGATTCCGCCTGTAAATATGTACCGCCGATTTTCGGCATTTGCTTGGACATATAGGCCGCCAGCTCAGTTTGAGGAGTAATGGGATACCCGAAGAAGTGACGGCATCCCGCTTGGATGGCGGCTTCTGCCAGGGCCTCGTTGCCCTTCATTAAAACTCTTTCACCCATAGAATTCACTCACCTTTCCACTGTTATCGCGACGTCAGGGCACATCATGGCGCAGGAAGCGCACCCGATGCACAGCTCTTCTTTGGTGAGACAGGCTGGATGATAACCCTTTGCGCTGATTTTATCCCGGTTCAACTCAATAATTTTTTTAGGACAGGCAGCAACGCAAAGGCCGCAGCCCTTACATACGTTTTCATTCACAATGATTCGTGCCACTGTGAGAAACACCTCCGTTTGATAGTTTTTGGAAAAATTTATTTTATTGCCATGGAGCGGTAACCACCACCTCCACTGGGTAGAGAATGCCGGGGATATCCTCCTGAGGCAGTTCCGACTGCAGAGGGGATGGAAGGGTAGTGGCCAGTAATGGAAGCCCCAGCAGGCTGGCTGTCTTTTCAGCAAATGGAAGGGAGGAGAGGACATCCGTCAGCCTTGTAAGGCCCTGCAAATGGGAATTATTTATGATTCCAGTGGCTTTCAGCCGTGAAGCGGCCTCAATTTCCTTCAACAATTGCGCGGCATCCTCGGATGTTTTAGTCTGAGGACGGTATTGGTTTATGATATACAGCATTTGATAACCGCCCTGCCTTTTTTGCAGGATAGGAGCAAAGCGGCCCAAAGCGGTGGCGCCGGCGTCGTCTCCGCCTACGTCTACGATAACAGTCCCCTCTTCCCGCTCAAAGACAGACTGAACCTCCGCCGGCAGGCTGGGAATATCCAGATTACTGTGAGCGAACTGCGGCGCAACCAGATGGACGCCGAGTTGCTTTATCCACTCTGGATAATCGGAGGAACGGAAATAGGGGTTGACAATATCCAGATCCACTAAGGTGACGCCGCCTTTTTTTGAAAGGGAACGGGCCAGATTCAGAGATAAGGTGGTCTTTCCGCAGCCGTAATGGCCGCTGACGATAATGAAATTTCCCAGGTTTTCCGGCTGAAAGAACATAAAAGCACGCTCCGAATCTGACAAAATAATAGGAATGCTGACATCATGGTTCTTATTATATCACTTTTTTTAAGGATCGACAATAAAATAATTGCAGATGGAAAGAATCTCTAAAGAAACCTATGTAGACGGGTTTTGACGTCTCTGGGACAAAAGGCCGGGGAACCGTCTGCCGAAACTTGGCATACCGGCTTTTTATCCCGCCCAAGGCTGGTTGTATGAGTGCGCTTCCCTGATGGGTTACAAAGGAAAAGGAACTTTCATTTCTCATGAATTCAAAATTGTAAGCATAAGTGCCTGGCCATGAATCATTCCAAGGTTCTCTAAAAAATAGTAAGGATCGATTTCTTATCATTTATTTATGAATATATAGAATTTTTTGGTGCCGCTTTTTCTTTTTATCTGTCAAGCCTTGTGTTTGAGAGAATTGTGGAACGGCCAGTTTGTATCGGGCAGGTTAGATGTACGGCCAAAACAAAATGCGCAGCAAAAAAGAAGCTGGAATTTCCAGCTTCTTTTTATTATTGTAGGAGTCCCCCCGGCTGAGCCTGGGGTTCAGAAAAGCATGAGCGGAGAGCAGGAAATAAAAACTCCTTTTGGTATTCCAGCGCGGTTGTCAGGCCGCGCTGGAATACCAAAAGGAGGACATTCGATGACGAATGACAATAAGAGTTTAGCGCGTACAACATGGAACTGTAAATATCATATCGTGTTCGCGCCAAAATACCGGCGAAAAATATTCTGCGGAGAACACAAAGCGGAGAACGGGAAAATTCTGGGGGAATTATGTAGCTGGAAAGGAATCCAAATAGTAGAGGGAGAACATTCATACGCGGGCAGAAATCCCGCCGAAAGAAAGTGTGGCGGGATTCATGGGTTTTCTCAAAGGAAGGAGCGGCGTTCTCATCCACGAGAGACACGGAAATTTGAAATACAAATACAGGAACCGAAGTTTCTGGTGCCGGGGATATTATGTGGATACAGTTGGGAAGAACACGAAAAAGATAGCGGAGTATATTCAGAATCAGCTCAAAGAAAACGAACTTCACGACCAATTGACGCTTAAGGAATACGCGGACCCGTTTACGGGCAGCAAGTAACAGTCCCTGCGCGGCTGGCAAATCGTATTACACGCTTGACGTGTCTGTGAGGCTCATAGGGCTTTGACCGCATGTGAAATACCCCCGGCAAAGCCGGGGGATATTTATTTGCCTGATACCGTCACAACCGCGGTAGGAGTACCATAAACCCAGCTTCCCGGTGAAGAATCGATGGAAACCGAGATTGGCACCTCATGGCTTCCGGATAGGGAAGAAAGGGCTTTACCGTCAATGGTGGCGACAATAGAATCCTCGTCCACCGTTTCAATCTGAGCCGCCGGTCCGGTGATCCGCACCTTCAGCGAGGTGGTCAGGATACTGACATTTTTGTTATCCGGAGCATCGGATACTTCAAAATTGGTGATGGTAAATTCCTTTGTGCGCATACCGGCGAGATTGAGCTCCACTTCGATTTCATCTGTAGTATCCTTATCCGCGATAGAACAGCCGGAAGGAAGCTCTACCGAAAATTTGAAGGAGGTATGGCTGGTATCCACCTCGTTGAAGTTGATGGTTCCCACATTCAGTTCAGAAAAGGTCTGAAACACGTCGGAAGGGCCGGAAATAGAAAGAAATCCTGGGGAAATTGAGATACGGGAATCGGAAAAAGTGGCCGGCCTGTTGAGATAACCGATAGTGACTGGAATGGATTTCAACTGAAGCGCCACTATGGTGATTTCCGTGTTGGAAACAGAAAGAGTCAAGGGCGAGCTGGGATTTTCCTCCGTGGCATATTCAATGGTGTTACCATTCTCGTCGTACAAAAGGATTTCCGCCGGGTAGGTTGTAGTATTAGAAATGACGGAATCCACTTTTGCGGAAGCCACCACACGGTTAATTTTGTTCAGCTCCGTTTCAGGACCAGTGACAACCACTGTCTCGTCGGAAACTGTCGGGCTTTTCAGCAGGAATCCCGCCGCCGCCGTGTAATCTCCCGTCTCTGTTTCAATGGGGAATTCTCTGGAAACCAGTCGATCCAGCCGGACCGTTGTGCTGATCTGGCTGACATTGTCAATTTTAAAATTACTTTGATTGGCTGAGGTGACAGAGATATTGGCAAGATAAGTTCCCGGGCCTGTGATATCGGTAAATTGGGCGATGGCCACCAGATCATCAGCCTTGATCTGGCCTACAATATAACGGTTCCCGCTGATGGTGACATCCACCGAGGAAACCCCTTTTTCAATAATCTTCAATCCAAGCCCATTGTCCTCGTCCTCCACTGTGGATGGCAGCTTATACGCGACCGGCACATTGGAGATGACAACAGTCTGCTCCGTATAGCTGGTGAGGGAAACAATCACCCAGAGCACCGCGGCGCAGAAAACGGAAAAAGCCATGAGAAAACGGTTGTTATAAAATAACTTCCCCAGACGAAATTTTTTCTTTTTTGGCTCAGCCTCTGGAAGCTTTTTGATCTCTTCATCAATATTGAGCTCAGTGACGGGATCCTTTGGAAGGGATGGGCTTCTTCCAGCACCCTGGGCCTCCCCGGCCGGACAGCTGTTATTGTTTTCCACAGGAACGTCTTTTTCTTCGGACGTATTCCCATTTGGTTCAAAAGGCTTCTTATTTTCCATTTTTTTCGACCTTCTTTCTGGAGTTCTTCAAGGAAGAAAGGCCTGCTTTCTTTTCCCTCTCCTTTTCCTCCGGCAGAAGGGCGTTGGCCAGCGTTGCCTGAAGGGTATCCTTGGTATAGTTGCGGGTCAGCCGGCCGTTTTGCGCCACAGAGATATTGCCCGTCTCCTCGGAAACAATGACAATAATCGCGTCTGACGCCTCGCTCATCCCCAATGCGGCGCGGTGGCGGGTACCCAGCTCACTGCTGACATTGGCGTTTTGTGTCAGGGGAAGAATACAGCCGGCGGCATAAACCTTGCCGTCCCGTATGATCATTGCCCCATCGTGCAGAGGAGCCTTGTTAAAAAATATGTTTCCAATTAATTCTGGCGTGGGCTGCGCGTTGACAACAGTACCCGTATTGATGATTTCTCCCAGCTTGGTGGTGCGTTCAAAAACAATGAGAGCCCCCATTTTCATATTGCGCAGTATCATACATCCCTCAACAACTGGTTTGATGCAGCTCTGAACCTGCGTGGACAATTCCTCGGAGGTTTTGCTTCCCAGAATGCCAAGATTCGGCATTTTGCTGCGCCCAAGCTGCTCAAGGGCCTTTCGAAGTTCCGGCTGAAAGAGAACGATGAGAGCAAAAACGCCCACCTGAAACAGATTTACCAGAAAATAGTCCATCATGCGCAGGTTGAACAGTTTTACCACACCGTAAACCAAAAGCAGTATGGCCAGCCCCTTAAACAATTGGGCGGCCCGGGTGTCACGAATGAGCTGTATAACCTTGTATATAATATAGGATACCATAAGAATATCCAGTAAATCGGATAGTTCGAACGTCCACAGTAATCCAACAAACTGCAGCCATATTTTTTCTACCATAGCTTACTTCCTTTCCCTCAATATGGCGTGAAGGACCGCCCTTCGACGCCGTCAAACGGAGGGATAAAACCCACTGCCTGTTACCTCTCCCTTTATTTATTAATTTTAACATAATTATATATAAATTCAATAGAGAAGTTGTTAATTCCTAAAATTTGAGAGAATAGACAACACCGAATCCATCTGTTTTTTGGTATTAAAAATAGAAGGGCTGATACGGACAGTTCCAATTTCCAATGTGTCAAAATACCGATGCGCAAGGGGCGCGCAGTGAAGCCCCGCCCTTGTGGCGACGCCGTGCCGATTTAAAGCTTGTGAAATATCCTCACTTGCTTTTCCGGAGACATTAAAGGAGAGGACAGGAGCAAAAAATTCTTGTGTGGGACGAGCCGTGTAAAGCTGGATATGGCGCATTTTGGAAAGCTCGTCATGCAGATAGGCCATAAGGCTGATTTCGTGGGAGGCAACCCTTTCCAGCGTTGCTTTTTGGATAAAATCAATTCCAGCGGAAAGTCCTATAATGCCAGGCGTGTTTGGTGTGCCGCTTTCCATCCTGTCAGGCATAACAGAGGGCTGCTGAAGGGAAGAGGAATTGCTCCCGGTTCCTCCCTCAAGAAGGGTATCGAGCTCCGCGCCTCGTCTTGTCGCCAAAATTCCGGTTCCCATTGGGCCGTATAATCCTTTATGGCCCGCGCAGCACAAAAAATCAATGGGATATTTTTCCATATCAATAGGAAGTACTCCGGCGCTTTGTGCCGCATCAATCATAATTTGAATTCCTTCCCCGGCCGCCAGCTGGGCAAGGCGTTCGATGGGAAGGCGGATCCCCCAGACGTTGGAGGCATGCGTGCAGGCAATCAGTTTGGTATTTGGTTTGAGACATTGGCGGAAGGCCTCGACTGTTTTATCGTCATCCCCTGGAAACACTTTTGCGATAGTAACAGCCACTCCCTGTTCCTTGAGCTTTTCCAGAGGGCGCATGACAGCGTTATGCTCCAGACAGGAAACAATCACATGATCGCCCGGATTAAGCAGCCCCTTGAGCACCATGTTGATTGATTGGGTGCAGTTCATTGTAAAGGCGACGCACTCTTCCCCTGAGACATGAAATAATTTAGCTATTTTTTTTCGGCATTGAAAAATTTGCTCTGAGGTTGCCATCGCCATTTCATGCCCGCCGCGGCCCGGGTTGGCGCCATACCGCACCAGCGCGTTTCCTACGGCGCGGCGGACAGCCTCCGGTTTAGGGTAGGTGGTTGCTGCGTTATCAAGATAGATCACTCTCATCCGACCTTTCATAGCGTCCATTGACGCGAATTCCTGCTTCTATTAATATTTTTTCCGCGGCGTCAGTATTCTCATTTACATAAATACAATACCCACAGCCCGATTTCTGAAGGCCGCGGGGAATTCTTTCTATATATGCTTTAAAGCCCTTCCGGCGAAGGAGCTCCTTGCCCTTCATTGCGTAGGTCACGGAACTGACCATTAATAATATTTTTTTCATAAGAAAGCTTGCCTCCCTTTCCCATCATAGTCTTTCTATCTATCATATGCGGACCTGATTTGATTGGCGAGGGAAAGTTTTGAAAAGGCGAGGGGAAAAATAAAAATGGAAGCCAGAAATTCCTCTGGTGAGGAAAATCGGAAGAAGATGGAGGGCTAGAGGTTGAACAG
>JAHZIE010000057.1 GCA_019419895.1 Clostridiales bacterium
AATCCAGGCCGATTTCTCCAATGGCAACCACCTTTTGATTGGTGGAAGCCATCTCCCGCAGCTTTTCCAGATAACCCTCTCCCGCGCTCAGGGCGTCAATGGGGTGGATACCCACAGCCGCCCATAAAAAAGGATAGGCATCAGCCAGCTGAAGGCATTTTTCGGCGCTGTCCAGGTTACAGGCCGCGTTGACAACGCCGCATACTCCCTTGTCCGGAAGGGAAGATAGCAGGACGTCCCTGTCCTGGTCAAAGGCTTCGTCGTCATAGTGGGCATGAGTATCAAAAATCATGGGTCGTTGATTCTCTCCTTATGTAATATAAATTCTTGGAAAAGGCACGGCTGCCCCAAAGAAAAGCAGCCGTGCCCGCCAGTGAGAAATATTTTTATCTCAGACGTCCGCCCACAGGCAGGCCGTCGGCAAACAGAACCTTTACGCCGCCGTCGTCCGTATCGGAAGCGAGCAGCATGCCGTTGCTTTCCACACCGCACAGCACTGCGGGCGCAAGGTTTGCGATCACGATAATATTGTGGCCGATGAGATCCTCCGGTGTATAGAATTTCGCGATTCCAGAGACAATCACCCGCTCGCCTTTTCCGTCATCCAATGTCAGCTTCAACAGCTTTTTTGCTCTCTTAACAGGTTCACATGCAACCACTTTGGCAACGCGAAGCTCGACCTTCTGAAAATCATCGATTTTGATTTGAGGCAGTTCGGGCTCTTCCGGCTGACTGTCGGCCGCGGCAGTCTTCTCCTCAGGTTTTTTCAGGAGAATTTCATCCAGGGCGGCGATCTCCTTTGCCACGTCAATGCGGGGAAAGAGGATTTCTCCTTTGGAGATAACGGCCTCAGCCGGGAGCAGCCCCCATTCAGAAGTGGTCTCCCATGCGGCCAGCGCGGGGGTAACACCCAGCTGGCGTTGGATTTTTGGAGAGGTTTCCGGCAAGAAGGGGGCGATGAAGATAGAAATGATACGGAGGCTTTCCGCCAAATTGTAGAGAACTGTGGCAAGACGGGCAGATTTTTCCGGATCCTTTCCAAGCGCCCATGGCGCTGTTTCATCAATATACTTGTTGGTACGGGAAATCAGGCTCCAGATGCTGGAGAGGGCGGTGGAGAACTGGAAGTTATCCATGCTGGATTCCACCTTTTCCCGAATGGAAAGGGCAAGGCTGATAAGCTCGTCGTCAACCGGCTCTTTTTCCCGATCGGCAGGCAGTTTCCCACCAAAATATTTTTCCGCCATGGCCCCGGTGCGGGACATGAGATTGCCCAAATCGTTGGCAAGATCGGAATTGATGCGGTTGATCAGCGCCTCATTGGTAAAATTACCGTCGGCGCCAAAGGGGATCTCCCTGAGAAGGTAATAACGGATGGCGTCGACGCCATAGCGGTCGCACAGGACCACAGGATCCACCACATTGCCTTTTGATTTTGACATTTTGCTTCCATCCCCGAAGAGAAGCCACCCGTGACCATACACCTGCTTGGGCAGTGGAAGCTCCAGAGCCATCAGGATGGCGGGCCAGATAATGGTGTGGAAACGGACAATTTCCTTTCCGACAAAATGAACGTCGGCGGGCCAATATTTCCGGTAATCACTGTCGTCATCGGAGCCGTAGCCCATGGCGGTGATGTAGTTGGTGAGGGCGTCCATCCAAACATAAACCACATGCTTGGGATCAAAATCAACAGGGATCCCCCAGGAGATGCTGGTGCGGGTGACGCAAAGATCATCCAGGCCCGATTTAATGAACTGGATCATCTCATTTTTTCTGCTTTCCGGCTGAATAAAATGGGGTTCCCGCTCATAAAGCTCCAGCAGGCGGTCGGCATATTTGGAAAGACGGAAAAAATAGGCTTCCTCGCTGCCCCATTTGACCTCCCGGCCGCAGTCGGGGCATTTCCCGTCCACCAGCTGGGTCTCAGTCCAGAAGGATTCACAGGGGGTGCAGTACCAGCCCTCGTATTTCCCTTTATAAATTTCTCCTTTGTCGTACAGTTCTTTAAAAATCTTCTGTACGCTCTTGACATGGTAATCGTCGGTGGTGCGGATGAAACGGTCGTTGGAAATATTCAGAAGCTTCCACAGCTTTTGAAAATTGGCCACGATCTTGTCCACATATTCCTTTGGGGATACCCCTTCTTTTTCCGCGTTTGTCTGAATTTTCTGCCCATGCTCATCTGTTCCGGTCAAAAACATGACGTCATAGCCCTGCTGCCTTTTGTAGCGGGCGATTGCGTCCGCGGCCACAGTACAGTAGCTGTGGCCGATATGGGCATTCCCCGAGGGATAATAGATGGGGGTGGTAATATAAAATGTTTTTTTGTCCATAACTCCTCCGTCCTCCTGCGGGCCCCGATGGTGCTGACAGGACCGGTACACACGCAGGTCCCGCTTCTTCCGGCGAGCGGGACGCCTGATACAAAGTGACAATATTATTATTATACCATTTTCACTGTTGAATTCAAGAAGAAGAGCGAAAAACCGGGACCCCGGTTTTTCGTCTTATACCAGCACGCTGAACAGAACGGAAAGTATCATCAATACGGCGATTGCGCCCGCGACAATACGGATAAGAAGCTTCCGACGGGCCTGTGGACTTCTTTTTTTGCTCTGACTCATGGCAAACGACCTTTCTCTATTTTGGATGGCTGAAAAGGATCAGCCGTTTAATTCTCTATTTTAGGTCATAAATATGAATAATTCAAGAAAAAGGGGAAATTTCAGTTTCCATGAGTCCGTTTGTAACAGTACATCAGATAGAGATCAATGGAATTGACGCGCCCGTCCTGATTGACGTCGGATACCGACTGGGCGAGGGGCGCCAGGGGAACCCTTTCCAGAAGCTGATCTTTAAGAAGGCTGCAATCCTTTTCCGTCAGCTTACCGTCTCCATTCAAATCCATGGGAACCAGAAAAATCAGCCTGTCGACGGCTTTCCCTTCCTGGAGCAGTTCGATGGCCATGCCTGTTCCCACATAACCAGTGTCCTGAGGTTCGCCCTCGGCTGAGACGATCCGGATAACGCCGTTTCCGGAAAAGCCGCGGATTGCTTTGGATATCACGGTTTTCAAAGGAAAACCGGTGACGGTGTTATGCTGCCGGTCGATGGTGTAAATCTCGCTGGAAAGAAGATTGGAGGGATCGCTTTCATCGCGGATATAAAAGGATAATTGATAGGTGTGCTTTTCATATTCGGCAGTGATAAAGAAAGAGCCGGTTCCATGGCAGGCCAGGGAGCCTCCGGGTGTGACAGAGGCGGAAGCCTTATTGGAGGAAGAAAATCTCACCTGTGAAAGAAGTTCATCCGACCCGGCCTCTCGGACCAGGAGCTGTATGGTATCGCCCTTTGACAGGATTGTTGGGGAATAAACAGGGTATTCAACACCGGAGTCATCCTCCACATAGCGGTAAGAAAAGGTTAGGGAGGGCGCGGGTTCGGAGGAGGTTGTCAGTTTAGCGGAAGATATACGGTAGCTGACAGAGGCGGGCATCCCCTGGTTATCGGTTAAGTTTTCTACCGTTACCTCAAAAGAAGCGCGGTTCCTGTCCGACGGAGCGGGAAAAATCAAAAGCTGACCTTCTCTTTCCAGACCATTTTCATAGGTATAAACAGCAGAGCCTTTAGACGAGGCGACTGTGACAACCGGTGAGGAGTCCGAAAAGGAGAGAACGCTGGGATTGAGACGAAAACTCCATTGGGAAAGAGACGAGAGAACCTCTGAAGGAAAGCTTCCTCCTGCCGGCCAGGCCGCGCCAGGGAGGGAAGAGGAAGCCTTTCCAGTGAGGCCTATGGAGGAAAGCAGTTGTTCCCCGTTCTGATATAAGCCCATGGACGCGCTCTCCTGAAAGGAAAGAAGGGCCTGCTGCTCCTGCGGTGCGCCGCTGGAAAAGATATTGGAAATCATTTTGGAAAACGGCTGGTTCCCATGAGGCTGCCGGCCATTGGATTGACGTCCATGAGAGAAAGTCCTGGTGATGGAATCATCATACAAAGACTCCGCCGATGACAGCTCGGCTCCGGAAACCAGCTGGGACAGCATGGATTTATTTTGGAAGAAACGGGCTTTCGCCGCGGCCTGGGCCGCTTTTGCGTGTTCCAGCTTAATCTGCGGGAGACCGGCGGCTGCGCGGAAAAAATTGAACATTCTTTTTCCATCGTCAAGAACAATGGGGGAGACGGTTCCGTTGGTTTCAGCCAGAAAAAGATCATCGATATGGGTGCCGGAATTTCCGTTATGAGGCTGTGCCTCATCCCAGAGGGCCTGTAGCTCTGACGGGGATAATTGATTGTCCATTGAAAAATTGTGTACCGTCGGGATTTCGTCCTCCTCCCTTTGAAGCTCTGTCAGGAAAAGGGAGCCATTGGAAAGGGAGAGGGCATAAACCTGGGAGGAGAGGGAAAATATCTCCTTGCAGCCTGTCTCGTTTTTAGGAATAAAATAACCTTTGGATTGGGATTGACAGGAATAGAAAAACAGGGAACCATCCTCCTCCATTCCCAGAAGGGAGGAGGATGTCTCATCATAAAAGGGGCGGAGCTGCGGTGAAAGGCCGGAAAGAATTTTTTCCGCTTTTTGCCCCTCTGTTAAATGGAACACCTCGCCCTTGTCGCTGGATAGGTATTGCTCTGCAATCAGTTCATACCGGACGCCGGATTGGGAGGAAGGAAAGGAGATTACTGTCAGGGAAGACAGGAGGTTTTGGACATCCTGCCGCAGATCCAATATGCAGGCTCCGCCGGACAGGGAAAGGACAGCCTTTCTGCCGCTGGGTGAAACAGAAAAGGAAAGAATTTTGGAGTTTAAGGCTTTGGAGGCGATCAATTCGCCGTTTCCGGAACAGAGCCGGAGTTCATTGGTATGGTATTTATCTGTGTAAAGAAAATAACCGGAGGGGAGGAGAAGAAAGCAGCCTTCGGCGGGCTGGATGCCTTCCACCTTGCTTTGGGACAGTATCTGCCCAGTCTGTATGGAAAGCTCAGCAGTGAATAAGTTTTTGATAAGGGTGTCTGTGTCCGGATCCGCCTGGACGGAAAATCCATAGACAAAGCACTTCCCGTCCACCATTTGAAGTCCGGAGTAGGGATGCGGAAGGGATGACTGGCGGCAGCTTCCATCGGGAGAGAGAAGGGAAAGATAGGAAGCTGATTGGGAGGTCTCCAGTAAAAAGGCGGCCTGATAGGGAGAAATCCGCACCGGACGCAGATTTCCTCCGTGAAAAGGAAGGGAAGAGGAATGTCCCTCCGCGTGTGCGGTCTGCGGGATGGGAAGGGAATTTTGAAGAAATAAAAGGCAGAGAGCACACACAAACAGCTTGAACATTGGGCGGAACCGTTTCATTTTTGCATCTCCTCCGGTGATTGTACATGATGTCAAACAGATGTTAAGAAAAGTGTAGCATGTTTTTACCGGAGGAACTGTTTTATGTGCTTTATATTCACAAAATGTAAATAAAAAAAGAAGAGCTGACAGTGCTTAATGAAGAAGCGGGGAATCCGCCCTTTTCAGCCGGACAGAGGGCGCTGAGGGAACTGAAAAATCGGCCTGAGCCTGGGGGGAGAGGCCGCCGGAAGACAATTGGGGAGGCGTTTTCAGAAATTCTCCAGAGGAAAAGTGCCGCGGCGTTCTTGCGAAAAGGAGACTGGTGTGATAAGATAATACATAATGATCTATGTGGCGACACCGTCTTGACAAAGGACAGCTTGGAAAGGAAGTTCGAAAGACTATGGAATATCAGTTTTCTCAACGGGTAAAGAATTTAAAGCCTTCCGCCATTCGTGAAATTTTTAAATATGCCGCGGATCCCTCGGTGATTTCCCTTTCAGCGGGAAATCCGGCGCCGGAAGCTTTCCCCATGAAGGAAATTTCGGCTATTTCCGCCGATTTGCTGGCCACGCATCCGGTGGATGCTTTGCAGTACAGCCTGACGGAGGGATACACCCCTCTGCGGAATACCCTGCGTGATTATATGAAAAAGGAGCACAATGTAGGACGTGAATTTGACGATGTTCTCATCACCTCCGGTGCTCAGCAGGTGATGGATCTTCTGACAAAATCAGTCTGTGACGCGGGTGACGTTGTCCTCTGCGAGGCCCCGAGCTTTATTGGTTCCCTGAATTCCTTCCGTTCCTATCAGGTATCTCTTCATGGGATTCCCATGGAGGAGGACGGCATGGATATGGAGGCCCTTGAGCATGCCCTTAAAACACAGAAAAATGTGAAATTTATCTATACAATCCCAAATTTTCAAAACCCGTCCGGCATTACCATGAGCCTGGAAAAGCGCCGCCGCATGTATGAGCTTGCCAAACAGTACCAGGTCCTGATTGTGGAAGACAATCCTTATGGGGATCTCCGTTTTGCAGGGGAGGATCTGCCGTGCATCAAGTCCATGGACGAAGAAGGGGTCGTCGTCTATGCGGGAACCTTTTCAAAGGTGCTCGCCCCCGGTATGAGGGTAGGATACAGTGTGCTTCCCAAGGCGCTCATGGCCAAAATGGTGGTCTGCAAGCAGGGGGAAGATGTTCACTCAAATATCTGGGCGCAGATTGTAGCCGATGAATTTATGAAGCGCTATGATTTTTCCGCCCATCTGCAAAGGCTGCGCCATCTGTACCGGGGCAAGGCGGAAAAGGCGATGAAGGCGTTGGATGACTATCTGGTGCCGAACAAGGTGACCTACGCGCCCATTCAGGGCGGCCTATTCCTGTGGTGTACTCTGCCGGAATCAGCCGATATGCTTGATTTCTGCAAACAGGCTATACAGCGTAAGGTTGCCGTAGTACCGGGAAACACCTTCCTGACCGATGAAAGCGATCCCTGCTCCTCTATCCGTATCAATTATTCCACACCCACCGACGAACAGTTCCTGAGGGGCGTTCAAATATTGGGGCAGCTGGCTAAGGATGTCCTGTGAGGAAAATGAAAAAGGTCCAATTTCAAATGCGGAAATGGCCGCTGAAAAAATAGAAATGTGAGGAAGCTTGACATGACAGATATCTCTTCAGAAGCACCAAAAAAGAAGGTTATTTTCAGCGCTGTGCAGCCCAGCGGTACCATCACTCTGGGAAACTATCTCGGCGCCATCAAAAATTGGGTGGGGCTGCAGGATGAATACCGGTGTATTTTTGCTCTTGCCGATCTCCACACCATTACTGTGCGGCAGGAACCGGCTGTCCTGCGCCGACATACCCTTGAGGCGTATGCCCTTCTGCTCGCCTGCGGCATTGACGTGGAAAAATCTATTTTCTTTATCCAAAGCCATGTGCCCACCCACGCGCAGCTGGCCTGGGTGCTGGAATGTTTCACCCAGTTTGGCGAGCTTTCCCGTATGACCCAATTTAAGGATAAATCCGCTAAGCACGCGGATGATGTCAATGCCGGACTGTTTACCTATCCCAGCCTTATGGCGGCGGATATTCTTCTTTACCAGGCGGATTTGGTGCCTGTGGGAGCGGATCAAAAGCAGCACCTGGAGCTGACAAGGGATATTGCCCAGCGGTTTAACCGTCTGTACAGCCCTACCTTTGTGGAGCCGGACGGCTATATTCCCAAAATGGGAGCCAGGATTATGAGCCTGCAGGATCCAACGAGGAAAATGTCCAAATCGGATGAAAATGTCAATGGCTTTATTTCCATGCTGGATTCGCCGGATGAAATTATGAAAAAGTTTAAAAGGGCTGTCACCGATTCCGAGGCCAAGGTTTATTATGGAGAGGGCAAGGACGGCATCAATAATTTGATGGGGATTTATAATGTTGTGACAGGCAGCACCAACGAGCAGACAGCGGCCGCCTTTGAAGGAAAGGGATACGGTGACTTTAAATCGGCGGTTGCGGAGGCTGTAATTGAGACCCTCCGTCCGATTCAGGAGGAATATAGCCGTTTGATGAATGACAGGGAATATCTGCAGGGCTGCTATCGTTCCGCCGCGGAAAAGGCGGAGGCAATTTCCCAGAGGACACTCTCCAAGGTGATGAAAAAAGTCGGCTTTTTGCTGCCGTAATCCTTTGAGAAGGGAGAAAACAATGGATATTTTTCGTATTCGCAAAATAGCGTTAATCAGTCTTTACACCGCTTTGGCCTGCGCTATTTTAGCGCTTTGCCTCCAGTTCCAAAGAATAGTGTTTTATAGTTTGTTTGCTGTTAGCGCGCTCGGGGTTTTAGCTTTTATCCTTTTGTCCCTTTTGTTTTGGAAATGTCCCCACTGTGAGAAGCATTTTGATATCAGGCACGGGAAAATGGACGGTATGACCAAATGTCCTAAATGTGGAGCATCCCTTCTGGCGGACGATAATAAAAAATAAGAAAGGCTGGACGCCGTATAGAACGTCCAGCCTTTCTTATGATGTGCGGGAAGAGCAAGCCGCCAGCATTGCCGGTGAGAATAGTCGTTTTGGTAAAAGTTTCCCTTTGCCGGCTATTGAGTACTGAGGCGCAGTTAGATAATGCATAGGTCAGATTTTCAGAAGCCTATTAAGAGAAAATATATTTTCAAAATTCTTTAGAAAGCAGATGGAATAAGCGGTTCAGATGAGATGCAGTCCTACTATCAGCTAAAAATCAGTGACAGGCGGCAAGGGTATGTGAATTATCCAGGTGGAAAGCCTGTCCACTTGGAAGAAATGACAGCGGGGAGGTAAATTTCAGTAGAAGGCGCGGTCCAAAGAAACTAATGGTATAACAGACACTGAACAATGCGGCTATCCTCACAAATAAAAAAATGAACATGCAACGAAAGGAGCAACCCTTCCACAAGCCTATGAGGCCGCAGCTTCAGGAATACGGCACCATGTCCTTCAATCTATAATTTCCAGTACCATAGATGAGACAACGCGGGGCTTTGAGAAAATCTGTGCGGATCTGTACGGAAAGGAAAGATCCAAAAAGCCTTCCAACCGGTAACGGTTGAAAGGCTTTTCTTAATATTGATAGCCGATCCATTTCATGTCAGGTGCGTAAATACCGCCGGGCTGGCGTTCTTCTGCGGTAGGCAGGGTGAAATCACCAACCATGCTTTCGCTGTTGTTTTTATAAGGATGCACCTCATAATCCGCTTTTGTAAACATCTGCCATTCGTCAATGCGGCCGCGGAACAGACCGACAAGGAAACCATTGGAGTAGCTGCATTGGCCGAAAGCGTGCTTGAGTTCAATGGGATCGATGTCGTTGCCGTTTTTGTATTCTAGAAGCAGTCTCCTCAGGTAAAAGTCATAGCAGCGCCAACGGGACTGCCCGTAGTTATAGGTGAAATTCAAAAGGGCGTCGAATTGATACTGCGTTAGTTTAATTCCGTATCTCGTGGTAAAAGTGTTCAGCTCCGAGGTATAAACACCATTGATCAGGGTGATCATTTCCGCCTTTGCTTCTTCCTGTGTCATATTGTTGTAGAAACTTTCCCCGGCCTCAATCAGATTACCATAGCCAATAGTGGGAAGATTGGCGGAATCATAATATACAGTCGCCATATATCCCTCATATTCCATGCGGAAGGCAATGGCCTCGTCGGTGGCCCGGCGCTTGGTTACAACAGGGGTGGAGGATTTTGGATCAGAATTGACAATACAGGCTGTAAAGGTTTTTCCCTCGCTTTTATTGTTTCCAGCGTATGCTTTGAGATTATATACATAATAAGACTCCCCACTGGGCATGGGGAAGCCCGCGCTGTAAGTCATTGTCCAGACCCGGACGGTGCGCCCGTTGAGCGTTTTATCTACATAACTGGAGGTGACGGAAAGATTCTTTTCCCCGGAACTGGTCACCTGGGCTATCTGGACTGATGTCTGTGAAGGCGGTGTAATGACAACAAAGTTCACCTTCTGGTTGGGCTGAGCTACGTTAGGAGAGGTATAGGCGCGGAGTACGGGCTCCTCCTCGGTCACAGTTACTTTGCAGCTTACCTTCTCGCCGCCGTAGGAAGCATAGACTGTCGTTGTACCCATGCCCACCGCATCAATAAAACCGTTTGTTGACGCCTTTGCTATGGATGGATTATCGCTGGTCCAGGTGAGCTTTTTCGAGGCCACGTTAGCGGTGGTTTTATTATAATAGGTTTGTCCCTTGCGGATGGTAATGTTGTTGCTGTGCATTTTAATTGTCGCCGTAACGGTAACCGTACAGGTGGCCTTGCTTGCGCCGTCGACGGAGGCGGCGGTAATTGTGGCAGTGCCGGGAGAATTCGCGGTGATTTTTCCTGTGGAGGAAACACTGGCGACTTCAGGATTGTTCGACTTCCAAGTCACACCGGTTTCAGAGGCATCGGAGGGCTGACAGGTAGCTGTGAGCTGTTTTGTGTTTCCACTGATCAGAGTAACGGAGGAGTCGCTGAGGATGATATTGGTGGTCATAACGTAAACGGTTACAATACAGGTTGCCGACGCGGTTCCATTTTTGTCTTTGGCGGTGACAGTCGCCTGCCCCTTTCCAACCGCCTTCACAACGCCGTTGCTTACCTCAAGGACGCTGGGATCAGAACTTGTCCATTCCAATTTGCCGCTGTCAACCGCTTCTCCGTCCGCGGTAGCGGTGATAGTGTAGCTCTTTCCCTTCTCCAAGCGGAGGGAAGGAACGCTTAACTCTAAATTGCCGATAGTGTCGTCTTTCACATTTACAATACAACTGCCAAGCATCTTGGAACCGTCCTCCGCCATGGCAAAGATCACCCCGGTGCCGGGGGCCAGCCCCACCACTTTGCCTGCCTGATCCACCGACAGGATAGACGGAGAAGAGGAATACCATATTACTTCTTTATTGGTGGCGGAGGAAGGGGAAACAGCCGCTGTCAGCTGATAGGATTCCCCTTTCTGAATAGATAGCTGTTTTTGGCTGAGCTGGACAGAGGAAACGGGAATGATGAGAGAATCCCTCGTGCAGTAACCCACCTGTCCGTTAATCCGGATCTTATACCAGGAAGAATCGCCGCCTTCCAGCAATTCCACGGAGGTTCCCTTTTTTAGGACAGCAATCTCATCGTAAACCTCAGAGGGGCCCGCATAAAGGGAAGTTTCGTCATTAACCTTTGCAGCTATCGTTTCCAATTCAGATGCGGAAGCGGGTAAAATGAGAACCGGCAGCATGAGGCACAGGGTAAGCATGAGGCAGAGTATCTGTTTGACATTCTTTTTCATAGGGAAATCCTCTCTTATATATCAAAAGTAGACAGTGCTGGCATCAATGAGGCTAAAGCCGACAGATATTCATATTATACTGCATTTTATGACTGTTGGCAACCGGAATTCAATAAGACCAGTATCCCGCGGAAGGGGAGAACAACAGTAGTTTTTTATGGTAAGACGGATGTCTCCGGTTTTAGAAGCTTCCGAATTTACTGAGCGTCTGAGATGTTCCCAGCAAAATTCCCGGTGGATTTTGTTTATCTATTTGAATGTCTTTGTATGTGGCGATATTTGCCGGAAAAGGGAAGTTCAAGCTGAACTCTGGATAAAACAGAATAATATTACCATTTGTATAAATTTTAAAGGGCTGTCTTTATACCGCGTAAAGGTAAAGGAGAATTTTTGTTAAAGTAATTCTTACCTGCGGAAAAGAGAGTACAACTGCACCATGCCTGGTGGGGAGGGGGGAATTTGTAAAGGAAATGTGAGAAGCAGGGAACCCCTGAAATCTTGTAATTTATCCGGAGAATGCGAAGATTTACAATTTAAAAAATAAACATATAGTATACAATCGAAAAAATATACAAAAATTTGACATGGTTTTCTATTTCAGCTGCAGGAAATCTCATTATTTTATACTTGGTTTGAATTTTTCATGAGGAGATTTTTTGATGGAAAATTATTGCTCTGTTTTCTCTTTTTCTCTGTATGCCTGTCATGCTTTCTGCGTGCGGTAAAACTAAAGAAAGTAGGCGAAGATTTCGGAGCTGGACGCTTGTAAATGATGGCGCTTGGAATGCGGGAATTTGGCGGGAATGCTTTACTTTCTTTTTGGTACATGCTATCATTTCCAATAAGATGAAATTATCATGGCAGGGGGAGTAAAAATGGAAGTTCGGAGAGTGAAAGCGGAGGAAGCCTTGCGGTATGAGGAATTATCCTGCCTGGCGTTTCATTACCGTGAGGAAAAGCTGGCGGACAGGGAGAAGGCGGAACAGTGGGCAAAGGAATGCGATGAGAAGAATTTTCCCCGAGGGATTCATAAAAACATTATGGAAAGAGTCTGCGCCTTTCAGAACGGACAAATCGTCGCGGGGATGAAAATTAATCCCTATACGGTCAGATTTGACGGCGATGACTGTGATATGGCGGGGATCGGCGCGGTTTTGTCTGATCCGGAGATCAGAAAATCCGGCACCATCCGCGCCATTTTCCCTGTGGCATTCGCGCTTATGAGGGAGCACGGGCAGTATTTGTCCCATTTATATCCATTCAGCGCCTATTTTTACCGCAAATTCGGCTATGAGGCCCTGACGGGAAAGGTTACATGGAAGATTCCGGTGGAATACCTTCCTAAGGCGGATAATAAGGGAATTGTCTGTTATCGTGGGACGCAGGAACAGAAGGAGGACATCAAAAATGTTTACC
The DNA here is from genome assembly GCA_019419895.1 of Clostridiales bacterium. Lineage (GTDB taxonomy): Bacteria > Bacillota > Clostridia > Oscillospirales > Acutalibacteraceae > JAHZIE01. The sequence goes on from JAHZIE010000057.1 coordinate 12,550, forward strand.
TGGCTTTTATGAGCAACTTCAATATGTCGGTGGTGAGGGATGAGAACGGCTGGGAGAAATATTTTGAAAGCCGCGTTCCTTATGCGAGCGATTTTTATAGTTATCTCCATTATGACGAAGAAGGAAAACCGGACGGCTTTTTTTCTTATCAGCTCCAATATGAGGGGGATACGCCTTTTATTTTATCTGCCGGAGGGGGTTTTTATTTTTCCACTGCGGAGGGATTGCGGGCTCTGTTGGCTTTTGGTGCCACATATGGATCCTATGCCAGCAGGCTGGATCTTGTACTTCCACGGGAAATTAACATCAGCTGTCTCCTGCACGAATTGACAGGAGGCTTTGGGAAAAAAGAAATCCAGAAAGAACAGACAGCAATGAGTGGAATGTCCCGCGTTATTGATGTGGAAGAAATCCTCAAAATGGCAAGATATCTGGGAAAAGGAAGAGCGGTAATTGAAATCAAGGACGAACAATGCCCATGGAATCAGGATGTTTTCCGCGTGGAGTTTGATGGAAGGGCGACGTCTGTCTCAAGAACGGGAGAGTGTCCGGACGCCGTGATGGGGATTGGCATCTTCTCCGCTCTGATTTTGGGAGTATACCAATTTGAACAGATACGTTTTCTTCCCCAGGTGGTTATTTATGGCAATGAGGAGAACCTGAGGAAGATATTTTACCAGAAAGCCTGCTGGATTGAGGAAGGGTTTTAAAATAGGAATTTTGCCGCCAATGTCTTTCGGAGAGGTTCGTTTAAACTAAAAATATTCCCTTTATTTTTTCATATAATAAGAGAGATGAAAAAGCGGGCGGGTTGCCTTCGGGCAGCAAAATTTTGATATGGCTGTAAGGAGTGGACCACGGCTTGTCCGCGGACGGTTTTCTTCAGAGAGGATGTTTGTATGATAGATGTGATAATTATCGGCAACGGGCCTGCGGGAATTTCAGCGGCGCTGTATTTGCAGCGGGGTGGGCTGAACTCGTGTCTCATTGGAAAGGATGGAGGCGCGCTGGAGAAGGCGCATCTGATTGAAAATTATTACGGGCTTTCCCGGCCTGTATCGGGCAAAGAACTGCACGGTCAGGGACTGCGCCAGGCGGAGCAGCTGGGGGCCAAGGTAATCCAGGATGAGGTTGTAGGTGTCGGCTGGCAGGGGGAATTTATTGTCAACACCAAAAAAGAGGAATATAAGGCTCCGGTTTTGCTGCTGACAACGGGAGCTTCCAGGAATACGCCGAACATTCCCGGTGTGAAGGAATTTGAAGGAAAAGGCGTCAGTTACTGCGCGGTGTGCGACGCCTTCTTTTACCGGAACCGGCCTGTGGCGGTTTTGGGAAGCGGTTCCTACGCGGTGCACGAGGCGCTTGCACTTCTGCCAACCTCCTCTTCTGTTACTCTGCTGACCAACGGGCAGGAGCTGAAGGAGCCCATCCCAAAGGATTTGCGGATCTGCCGCAAGGAAATTTCCTCCCTGTCGGGGGACAGCCTTCTCCGAGAGGTTAATTTTCAGGATGGGACTTCCCTTGCTGTCGACGGCCTGTTTGTCGCCGTGGGGGTGGCGAGCAGTTCCGATCTGGCGCGCAAACTGGGAGTTCAGATGGAACCTCCTTATATTGTGGTGAACGAGAGGATGGAAACCAATGTTCCGGGGCTTTACGCGGCGGGGGACTGCACAGGGGGGCTTTTGCAGATTGCGAAGGCGGTATATGAGGGCGCTAAGGCGGGGACAGAGATTGTCAGGTATTTCCGAAGGAAACAGGAAAAATAGCAAAGAGAACCCGGGAAACGAATCAGCTGATTCGTTTCCCGGGTTTTTATCGTTTGCGTGAAAAGGCTGGTTGGGTGATGCTGGCGGTTTTAACAACTTGCAGAAAAAATTTAAAATCCTGGCCTTAAATACGACAAGGACCCACAGCCATTTGCCATGGCTGTGGGGTGGTTTTCAATCTTGGGTAAAACACAGAGACTGAAAGAGTTTGCACAAAACGGAAAAGATGATTACTGATATTTCTGATACGCTTTCCGTGCCTTTTCCACCTGTTCCGCCGTCCAGTCATAAACAGCTTTTACCCCAAGGTTTTCCGCTTGGGCCGCGATTTCCTCAAACATCCGGTCAAACTCAGCGTCGTCTTTTGTGTTTAAGAGCATCTGCCACTCCAGAGGCACCAAAACCGCGACCGCGCCGCTCAGGGTGTCTGACAAACCATCAGGCATGGTTTCAATCAATTTCTGCCATTCGGGCCGGTAACAGATGGCGTCATACTCCTCATAGATTTCGATGGGACGGCGTTTGCCATAATGTTCCTCATACATGTCGTAGATTTTATTATCGGCAATACGGGCCTCAGTCCAAGGAATAGAGTCGGTGATACGGAAGGTGAAGTCCGGGTATTTGGAGTGGGAATGCGCCGCCTGGAGCCCCCAGTAGCCCCACCAGTCGGAGCCCTCTTCACCGGTGCCGAAGGTATGCTTGCCTGTTTTCCTGAATTCCTCCGCCGCGTCCGTCAGGACATATTTTCCGTCCACTATGTCCCAAAGTTCCCCTTGAGGGCCCCCGAACATCACCATCATGGCGTCCTCGTCATACAGGAAGTTGGCGAATTTCAGGCAGGCGTCCAGCTTTTTTGTGGTCGCGCTGATGGCGTATGGATTTCTTATCTGCCCCAGCTTGGTTAGCTTTGCCTCGACTACCGGATGCTGGCCTTCCCAAATTAAGGGCATAAATCCCTTGGGATTTTCCCCGTTCATATTTTCGGCTGTATTAAATTTGTCGCAATAGTTACCTCTTAGGCAGGTGTAATACTGTCCACTGTCGTTGATCTTTCCCTGGGTAATTTCATAGGTCTGAGTCATGGAATCCGGGTCAACCAGCCCCATTCGGTTGGCTGTCGCTATCCATTTCAGACCTTGATAGAAGGCGCTGTTTTTATCGAAAATGTATTCCAGCTTATTATTGACCAGATCATAGGTCGCCACGTCGTTAATACCGCAAACGCCGCTGACCTCCAGCCATTTGTAAGCGGGATTGATGAACAATCCGCCGGCGCCGCCATCAGGAAAAAGACCAATCATATAGGTTTCCAGCCCATCTTCCGTAGTGGGATAGACCTCTTTCATCTTTACCGCGGCGTCCAAAAAGCTGTACATATCCG
>JAHZIE010000058.1 GCA_019419895.1 Clostridiales bacterium
CCCTTTAGGGGTATTGTCCGTATTATGCCCTTCTAGGGCTTCTTCAAGCCTCCGGGTGTACCTAGGGGGAAGTTTTAGCTTTCCATAGAAACGAAGAAAAAGTAGAAGGAAAAGTAAACAAATTAATGAAAGAAAAAGCGGGAAACAAAAGAAGAAATATAGGAGAGGGAAGATGTGGGAAATATCGCGACCAAGAAGCTTCCCTCTCTTTAAAAGAGATTCATGATTTGCAGTGGCTTGAATAGAGAGGGGAAGAGCGTGAGATAGCCAAGCGTCGGTCCTTTTTCTTTTCCTTTCTCCTCTTTTCGGTTTTGCCAGTACCAGAGCCTTTCAGTCATTTTCCATAAATCTCCCGGCTCCGTCGGTAGATATTTACTATGCTGCTAAGGAGAACCAACCACCGGCGTAACCGGTGAAATTATTTTGCGGGCAATAAAACGGGATAGTACGACAAATTACTTTCCCCCAGGAGTTAATCCCGCGTTAGTTCTCCTTAGGGATTCATTAAAGTAATTTTTAAATTTTAATATGCTATGTCAACGAAGTTAGCACTTTTGTGCCATGATGGATGTTATGGTATAAACTACTGATATTTTCTATTTTTATCATCAAACTATGTGATAGAGAAGCAATGCGGACAGAACAAAAGCCAAAATGAACAGAATTCTGATAAGCCAGTTTCTTTTTGTACTGGAAACAGGAGCTTCGGCTAAACGTGAGTGCTCCAAGGACGTAAGAATGGGTGGGTAAAGAATCATAATAATTGCAGTATTCAGTCCTCCTTTTATTAAATTAAATGGAAGGAAAGCGGGCAGCAACAATTTTGCGACTGTTTCACGGGGATATCCCATATAAATTGGAGCGATTAGATAATTCCAAAGGAGCATCACTATAACCATGAAAAAATAACCGCCCAGAAGGCCGAGAATCATCCCAGACCTTTTGCGTCGTTTTTGATAGATAAAAGCGGCAGTGCAGGCAAAGGAACAGCTTGATAGGATATTCATGATTAAGCCATATATGCCGTCTTCACTTATGGTTATCATTTCAATCGTAGAAACAATGGATGAAACCAGAAATGATATGAAAGGGCCCCAAATCAGGCCTCCGATTGTGATAATCACATCTTTTGGCTCATATTCCAAAAAGAGGATGAGCGGAATGCGAATGGTGGCGACCAGAGCATAGGCCAATGCGCAAAGCATTCCAATAGTAGTAATTTTTTTCGTTTTGCTGTTCATAAAGATACCCCCTAAAAATTAACACCTGAAAACGCAAACCGTCTTCCAGGTGTTAAAAATAGGCATAAATCATAACAGCAAAACAGCTTCTCCGAATCGACGCGTTTTTTGCATAGATTCAGATACCGGCTTCTGCCGGCAGCCATTTTCCTTTTACTTTCATCTTCTTCCATCCAGACTATACTGTCGGTTTTGGAATTACACCAAATCCTGCGCTTATGCGCTCGCGGACTATACCGCCGATCGGGAATTACACCCTGCCCTGAAGACATCTTGCTATTCAGTTGTGTTTAAAAAATTATATCATATCAGAAAAGATACCGCAAGCTCTTGATGGCAAAAGTAGATGATTTATTGGGCGGAAAGGTGAGGCGCTATGGCGTGATATCGCCTGTTTGTTTGATGGGATATGGAAAGGAGGATTCCCTTTTTTCCCACCGCTGACAAAAAGATGTATAAAAAGAGGAATATATGCCCAACCTAGGATCATAAAATTGCAATGAAAGGCGGTTATAGGTATGAAAGGCATAGTTCACTCTTTCCAGAGCTGCAAGGAAAAATTGTGGGAATTGAAGGACAAGGTCAAAGGAAAAATGAAAAAGCCCCAGGAAGGATACCAGCCGGCCAATGAGCTTTTTATGGAAATTGAAATGGTATGCAGGCAGATTGAACAGGTGGAAGCCTGTTTTCAGATGACCAGCGATGAGGATTTGCTGGATTCCTGTATCTATCAGATGGAGTCGCTTCACGCGAGATACCGCTATCTTCTGAAAAAAGCAAAGGACGCGGGATTTTCAAGAGAACCTTTCCTTCCAAGGCTTTTGCCGCTGAACTGTGAATCTTAGGAACGGGAAATTCCCATAACGCAGTGAATGTGCCGCCCAACAATCGCCGTTAAGAATCCAAAAGCAAAGTAAAGAAAAGGATGGGATGGCAGAATGGAATTATGGCAGCTGATTTTACTGTTTATGGGAATTTTAATTTTTGTTGTGATTATTTACGGTATGGCGCGTTCAAAAAAACCGCTGAAGGCGGCGATTGGAGGTATCTGCCGCGGGCTGCTGGCCTTTGGCGCCGTCAATCTGACAGGTCTGCTCACTAGCATCACCCTTCCAGTCAGTCTATTCAGCCTGTGCTGGTCCGCGATTACTGGAATTCCAGGTGTAATTACGCTTGTGTTTCTAAATTATCTACTGAAATAAAAGGTTAAGAGCTGTATACAATCCGGACAAAAGAAGGCTGGTGGGAGAAACTTACCATCAGCCTTTTGATATTGTAAGACAGGAGGCGGCAGGAATGAACTGCAGATTACAGGATTTGCGCAACAAGGAAGTGATTAATGTAAAAGACGGGGCACGCCTTGGATGCGTGTGCGATGTGGAGATAGACACCTGTACGGCACGGCTGTGCGCTATCGTAATTTTTGGGAGGCTGAAATGTTTCGGGCTCATGGGCCGGGAGGAGGATATTGTCATTCATTGGTGCGATATCGAGGTGATCGGAGAGGCTACCATTCTGGTTTGCTGTCAGACGCCGCCACCCTGTAAAAAACGGACTAAATTCAGCCTGAGCAGTCTGTGGGGATAAATAAAGAGGGAAATGAAACTGGAGGAATGACAGAAATTAACGTAGGATAAAACGGTTTCCTTTGGCAAAAATACGATTTTTAGTAAAATACTTGTCAATTCATAGATGTCATGATATAATGATAAACGAAATTCGCACGCCCGGCGCTCATTTGGCTGGTGCTGCTGTAAAGGGGCAGTTGCTAAATCAGGAACCTGGCGGAGGAAAAAACCAAGGAGGTATTCATCATGGGAGTAGTATCAATGAAACAGCTTCTGGAGGCAGGCGTCCATTTTGGGCATCAGACCAGAAGATGGAACCCGAAAATGGCGGAGTATATTTTCACAGAGCGCAATGGAATTTATATCATTGATTTGCAGAAAACTGTGAAAAAGCTGGAAGAAGCTTATATGTTTATCCGCGATATCACCATGGAAGGACAGTCTGTTCTTTTTGTGGGAACTAAGAAGCAGGCACAGGATTCCGTGAAGGAAGAGGCAGAGCGTGTCGGCGCTTATTTTGTCAATGCCCGTTGGCTGGGCGGTATGCTCACCAACTTCCGCACCATTCGCCGCAGAATCGACAGACTTAATCAGCTGAAAGTGATGGAAGAGGACGGTACCTTTGACCTTCTGCCGAAAAAGGAAGTCAGTAAGCTGAAGCTTGAAATTGAAAAGCTGGAGAAGTTCCTCGGCGGCATTAAGGATATGAAGAAGCTGCCAGGCGCGCTTTTTGTTGTGGATCCCCGCAAGGAGAAAATTGCTGTTGCGGAAGCGCACAAGCTGGGAATCCCGGTGGTTGCTATTGTAGATACCAACTGTGATCCGGATGATGTGGATTATGTCATCCCCGGCAATGATGACGCGATTCGTGCGGTTAAGCTGATTGCTTCCACCATGGCCAATGCAATTGCCGAGGGTAATCAGGGCGCGGATGCTCCTGTAGAAGGGGAAGCCGTTGAAACCGAAGAGGCTCCAGAAGCAGAGGAAGCTGCTGAATAATCTGGAACTGGGTTTTAGAAAATACCCGTGCTTGAAATCAGCCCGGGTATTTTTTTGAGAGAGTCTATCATGAATTTATGATCGGAGGAAATAAAAATGGCTTTTACAGCAAAAGACGTTGCAGCCCTGAGAGAAAAGACCGGCTGCGGTATGATGGATTGTAAAAAAGCGCTGACCGCCTCGAATGGTGATATGGAAGCGGCAATTGACTTTTTGAGAGAAAAGGGACTGGCTGCCGCCACCAAAAAGTCTGGCAGGATTGCGGCCGAAGGCCTTGCCTATGCGAAAGTCAGCGACTGCGGAAATGTGGCGGTTGTCATTGAAGTGAATGCCGAGACTGACTTTGTCGCCAAGAACGCTGATTTTAAGGCTTTTGTGGAGACCTGTGCGAACACTGTCATCGAAAATAATCCTGCTGATGTGGACGCTCTTCTCAAACTGAAGGCATCCGGCACTGATATGACGGTCGAGGAGCTTCTCAGAGAGAAAATTTTGACAATTGGCGAGAATATTAAGATCCGCCGTTTTGCTCGTTATGAAGGCGCTGTTGTCACCTATGTCCATGGAGAGGGCAGAATTGGCGTCATGGTAAAATTTGATACGGATGCTTCTATTGCTTCCAAGGACGAGTTCAAGAGCTTTGCTAAGGATATTGCGATGCAGGTAGCTGCTGCCAATCCGCTTTATTTGAATAAGGAAAGTGTGCCGGCAGAAGTGATCGAGCATGAAAAGAAGATTTTGACTGAGCAGGTTGTGAATGAAGGCAAGCCAGCCAACATTGCGGAAAAGATCGTAATGGGTAAGATCGGCAAATATTATAAAGAGGTTTGCTTGGTTGAGCAGCTTTATGTTAAGGATTCCGATTTGACTGTACAGAAGTATGTTGATCAGACCGCGAAGGCTCTGGGCGGTGATATTGTTATCTCCGGTTTTGTCCGTTTTGAAAAGGGTGAAGGACTGGAGAAGCGTCAGGATGATTTTGCCGCGGAAGTTTCCGGAATGATTAAATAATTTCTAGACAAGTTAAGATATGAAAGAAAGGATGAAAATCCTTTTTGAAAATGGTACAAAAATGGAGTTGCCTTTCTAGGCAACTCCATTTTTGGTGTCTGTTTGAAATTTAGCTTCTAAACCTCAGTAAGGGGGGGAATACCCGGGCGCTTTGTTTTAATGAATAAATAGCGATTCGCTCTATTTTAATCCCGGCTTATCGTTTTGCGACAAAGTATCCGCTTTCAATCCGTCAAAACTGTACGGCTCCAAACGTAGGCTACTGGGTGACTTGCCAAATTCGGGGCAGGCTTTGGAGGCGCCTTGAAACTCAGTCATATAATCCCAGTAGCGTTTTGGCATATGGCTCATACGGCATTTAGGATTATAACGCTCCTGGATGGCAACGGTGTCATAATAGCTGCGCCAGAGCTTTTGATAACGGAGCTCTTCTCCGTTGATAGGCTCAGGAGAAAAACTATCGACTGGAAGAATCTTTGACTGATACGGCTGATAGGCAAGCGCCATACCATGAGTTTTATCATAAATAAAAAAGCTTTCCTGAGGATAACGGTCACAAAAATGTTCCCGCAGCAGAGGTAGAACAAGATTTTTAGGCGCAATTGTACTGACAAGAATGCCATTGGCGGAGGAGAAACGGAGAAAACCCTTCAAAAGATGGGCTTCGTGTGTCAAATGATGGACCGCTTTGGTGAGGCGATCAACGGTATCATCAGACAGGCAGTCGAGAATGCGCCCCCCTGTCCGGAAACCTTTTCTGAGAAGGTCGAGGAGATAGATTTCCTTATCGGGCAGGCAGGTTAAAAAGGAGAGCTGGATAAAGTCGGCGGCTTCTGCCGAAATCCTCTTTGGGATATAGAGGGATACCCTCCCGGCTTTTACGAAATCCGTTTCTATTTCCCGGCAGGGAAGAAAGGAAATCTGTTCCGGTTCCTGTGGCAATATATGAAAAGGGGTCTCTTTTTTTTCAAAAGCCTCAAAAATGCAGGTGTACAGCCCTTCAATTGTGCCATCATAAAGATAAATTACATTTGTCCTGTCAGGCATTTTTTCATATCCTCCATAGTCGGCTGGGATGATGGGAACAGGGAAAGCTGTTCACAATCCAGAGAAAGGGAATCGGGGGAAAGAAGGGATAAGCCCTGCTGGGAAGCGGCGGCGCGTAGAATATTATCCGGTGTAATTCTAAGGCCGGGGGTTATTTTCCCGCTGCAGGTGATAAAATATTGGGCCCGTTTGAGGACCACGCCGATTTTTTTGAGACCGTCATATTGCAAGGGGCCGTTCCTCCGGGCTCGGACAATGCGCTGGGCGCTCTTTACTCCAATACCTGGTACCCGCAGTAGGGCATCGTAGGAAGCCCGATTGATATCAATGGGGAAAAATTCCATATGATTCACCGCCCAATTAGATTTTGGATCCAGCAGGGGATGAAAGCTCTGATGCTTTTCATCAAGGAGTTCATCCGCACGGAATCCATAAAAACGGAGGAGCCAGTCTGCTTGATAAAGCCGGTGCTCCCGCAGCAAGGGCGGTTTTGTATCAATTGCGGGAAGAAGGGAGCTTTCCTGGACAGGAACATAGGCGGAATAAAAAACCCGCTTAAGACCATATGTTTTATAAAGTCCCTGGGCCAGATTCAATATTTTGTAATCTGTGTCCGGCGTTGCCCCCACGATCATCTGAGTGCTTTGGCCGGCAGGGACGAATTTAGGGGCATGACGATATTTGACAAGATCGGAAGTATTTTCCTTAATTCGGTTTTGAATAAATCCCATGGGCTTCAAAATGGAGTTTTTTGATTTATCGGGCGCCAGCAGCTGAAGGCTCCGCTGGGAAGGCAGCTCGATATTGACGCTCATGCGGTCGGCCAATAGTCCCAAACGCTGAAGGAGAGCGGGATCCGCACCAGGTATGGCCTTGGCGTGAATATAGCCGTGAAATTGATATTCGTTTCGAAGAAGCTCAAGAGTACGGATCATTTGCTCACAGGTATAATCCGGATTTTTTAAAATTCCGGAGCTGAGAAAAAGACCCTCAATATAGTTGCGCCGGTAAAAATTGATAGTTAAATCTGCCAGCTCCCCTGGAGTGAAAACGGCCCGCCGGGTGTCATTGGAACGGCGGTTGACACAATATTGACAGTCGTAAACACAGCAGTTTGTCATCAGCACTTTCAAAAGAGAAATGCAACGCCCGTCGGACGAAAAGCTGTGACAGATTCCACAGGCTGTCGCGTTTCCTATTCCTTTCCTGTTTCCCCGGCGGTCGACGCCGCTGGAGGTGCATGCCGCGTCATACTTAGCGGCATCGGTTAAAATGGCAAGCTTATCAAAAATATCCATATGGTTCCCATCCTTGTTGTATTAGGATAGTTACAGTATATCAGAATATTTGTTCTTGTCAAGAGATGATATTTTAAAATAAAAGGGAAGTTTCAGAAATTTTATTCTGGAATATTTTTCCTATTTTCATTAAGAAGCAGCCCTAGGCGTCTCTGTGAAAATATAGGGATCGGTAGGCGCTGGGGGAGAGGCCGGTTTCCTTTTGAAAAAGATAGGAAAAATACACATGGTCATAATAGCCGCAGAGAACGGCGATATTGCCGATTTTCTCCAGGCTGGTGGTCAAAAGCAGTTTGGCCTGCCGCAGACGCAGCTCGGTGAGCATTTGATTGGGAGTATATCCGGTATATTCCAAAAACAGCTTATGAAACTGTGATTTGCTAATCTTTGATTCTTGAATCAACCGAGATATGGAAATTTCCTCCATATAATTTTTTTGAATATATTCCACGGCCAAACGGATCTTTTGATTTCCCATGTTTTGTTTTTTGCCGCGACTGAGTTCGTAAAGCTGCTGCAAAAGGAGAAGGAGATCGATCTTGTTTTGAAGGAGATCCTCCTCTCTCAGAGAAAGCTGCCTGCGATAGAGTTTTTGCATAAGGGAAAGAACACGGCCGTCCTTTCCCGTGGACAGCTTGTCGGGAAGGGAAGAGAGAATGGTATTTTGATAAAGGGGCTGTGCGGTTTCCTCGGTTCCAAGAGTGTAATTTTGTCTTTTTTCTTCTCTTCCCCTCATATCCACGCTGACCAAAAGACATTCATAGGGCAGCATACCCTGGACAATCTGCCCGGGCTTTCGGATATTGATTTCTCCTGCGGAAAAGGGAATCCTTTTGCCATCGATCAGAATAGCGCCGCCGGAACGTATATAATATTCAATTTCATAATCATATACGGTACGTTCCGCCATTTCCACCATTGGACGGAATTGATATCCGTTAAAATGGGTACAGCGGAGCATGACCGGGTTAAGAGAGGAAACAGACAACGCGTCCATATGATCACCTTCCCAAATTATCGTACTTTTTTCATAGTTTGGATACAAAAATTATATTGAAATCAATCCTATCATACTATAATAGGTGCAAGAAATCCAATTAATTTTCTGGAGGGATTTTATGACAGGCAAGGAACGGATCGAAAGGATACTGAAGCATCAGCCAGTAGATCGTATTGGGCTTTTTGAGCATTTTTGGAATGACACTTATAAGGAATGGGAAGCGCGGGGATATCTCAACGGGGAAGATTTCACCTCTCACTTTCAATTTGATATGATGGAATCATGGCCATTTAACCTGGTTGCGAACTTGGATTTTGAACCTGAGGTTGTCAGTGAAACAGAAGAGACCATAACCCTCAGAGACGGCAACGGCGCGGTTCTGAGGCGCCATAAGCTGCATGACTCCACCCCTGAGCATGTGGATTTTATGGTGAAGGACAGGGAAGGCTGGGAAAAAATCAAGCCGCTTCTCATGGAACCAGATGAAAGGAGAATTGATTTTGAAGGCTATCGTAAAACAAGAGAACGGGCAAAGAAGGAAGGCCGTTTTTTTGTATGGAGCGGAGTCAATGTTTTCGAAAGCATTCATCCTGTGTGCGGCCATGAGAATATGCTGGTAGGCATGGCCCTGGATCCTGAATGGATCATGGATATGGCGGATATTTTTTCCCATTTGACAGTAGAGCTGCAAAAGATCCTGTTTGAGCGTGAAGGGTATCCGGATGGAATTTGGTACTATGAGGATATGGGCTTTAAAGAGCGGCCCTTTATGTCTCCGGCTATGTACTGTGAGATGATCCAGCCCTATCACAAAAGAACGATAGAATATGCGCATGCCCAAGGACTTCCGGTGATTATGCATTCCTGCGGCTTTGTGGAGCCCCTTCTGCCCCATATGATTGAAGCGGGCATCGACTGCCTGCAGGCGATGGAAATTAAGGCGGGTATGGATTTGCTGCGGATTCACCGCAAATATGGAGATAAAATTGCTTTGATGGGCGGAATTGATGTCAGAGCCCTTTACTCCAACGACAAGGCGGTGATAGATAAGGAACTGGAGGCCAAAATCCCTGAAGTGAAGCAGGGTTATGGTTACATACTGCACAGCGACCATTCCATCCCTAAAACAGTTGAACATAATATCTACTGTTATTTTATTAAAAAGGGCCTGGAGCTGGGACGGTACGAAGAATGAAATAAACGCCAAGTAAAAAGGATAATAATAGAATGGCGCCTGCGGCCCCGGAGGATTCCTCCCGGGGCCGCGTATTTTTTTTGAAAGGCCATCGCGGGATTACAGTATGGATGGAGGAACATCAATGAAAATGAAGAAAAAGCGATTTCTGCTGATTGTCAGAGAGAATCTTCTAAAGCCGGAAGCAGCTTAGTGGAAAAATGTGATACCAGGCGGAAAAAGACAGGAGAAAATGATGCGCAGAAAGATATATGGAGAAAAAGAGGGGAAAATTCGTTAAAAAAGGAGGCAATGGCCAAGGATAACTATAGAACGCTCTTCGGAAACAGCGGGTGGGTGCTTGGGATATCTTTCTGAGAAAATGGCCGGAAGGCCTTTACACAACGGGGAGGTTATTGTAAAATATAATAAAAATAACTGGGAGTGTGTAGCATGCAACCAAAATATAAAAGAATTTTGCTCAAGCTGAGCGGCGAATCCCTGGCTGGGGAACAGAAGCATGGCCTGGATTTTGATACGGTGCTGAAAATCTGCGAGGAAATTAAGGTGTGCGCTGATATGGGCGTGGAAATTGGCATTGTTGTTGGGGGCGGCAACTTCTGGAGAGGTCGCAGCAGTGGGAAGATGGATCGCACCCGCGCCGATCATATGGGAATGCTCGCTACGGTTATCAATGCCCTTGGCGTCTGCGATGCGCTGGAACAGCTTGGCGCTCCGGTGAGGGTGCAGACAGCAATCAATATGCAGCAGATAGCGGAGCCTTATATCCGCAACCGGGCGGTACGCCATTTGGAAAAGGGAAGAATCGTCATTTTTGGTTGCGGTACAGGGAATCCCTTCTTTTCCACCGACACGGCGGCTTCTCTGCGGGCAGCGGAAATTGACGCCGATATCATTTTGAAGGCTACCATGGTGGATGGAGTCTATGATTCAGATCCCAAGAAAAATCCTGATGCCATCAAATATGATACTCTGTCGTTTTTGGACGTTCTCAGCCATGAGCTGCAGGTAATGGACAGCACGGCGGCTTCTATGTGTAAGGACAACAACATTCCCATTCTGGTATTTAGCATTGAGGATCCGCATAATATTGTGAAAGCGGTATGCGGAGAAAATATTGGCACATTGGTAAAGGAGGATGCAGCGGTATGAAACAGGTATTTGCACACGCTGAAGAAAAAATGACGAAAACAATCGGTGTTTTGACAAAGGAATTTGCGGCCATTCGCGCTGGCCGGGCCAATCCAGCTGTATTAGATAAAATTACAGTGGATTACTATGGTGCAGCCACTCCCATCAACCAGGTTGCCGCTGTTGCGGTGTCGGAAGCGCGGACTCTGACCATCCAGCCCTGGGACGCCTCTATCTGCCGGGCAATCGAAAAGGCCATTCAGACATCAGATCTGGGAATTAATCCCCAGACAGACGGTAAGGTCATTCGTGTTACCTTTCCCCCGCTTACTGAGGAGAGAAGGCATGCTCTGGTGAAGGATATTGCCAAGCTGACCGAGGAAAGCAAGGTGGCTATCCGTTCCATACGACGCGATGCGATTGAAAAGCTAAAGGGAATGAAGAAATCGGGAGAAATTACCGAGGACGATTTAAAAACCGCTGAGAAAACTACGCAGGATTTGACTGATAAATACTGCAAGGAAGCAGACAAGCTCAGTGCGGAAAAAGAAAAGGAAATCATGGAGATCTGATTTGATTGCCCCTCTGTATCAGAGGGGCAATCCTGTGTTGGATTGATGGAGGAGCCACATGGGGATTTTTCAAAAGAAAAGGAAAACTGTGCTTTCTCCCGATATGCTGCCTAATCATGTTGGGATCATTATGGATGGAAATGGCCGTTGGGCAAAAAAGACGGGACTGCCGAGAAAAGTGGGGCACCGCGCCGCCGCGGAAACTCTTCAAACCATCGTGCGGTACGCCAATTCTGTCGGCATTCGCTATCTGACGGTATACGCTTTTTCCACTGAGAATTGGAAGCGTCCTGCCGATGAGGTACATGCTCTCATCGGGCTCTTTATGGAGTATTTGGAGGAGGCTCTCAGAGACTTTTTGAATGAGAACATCAAGGTGCTGTTTATGGGAGAGACATCGGCTTTCCCGGAGAAACTGCAGGAGCTTATCCAGCGCACCACAGAGGTTTCTTCGGACAAAACGGGGATGGTTTTGAATATATGCCTGAACTATGGGGGCCGGGCGGAGATTGTGAGAGCCGTCCAGCAGCTTGCCAGAGAAGCGGCCGATGGGAAGATATGTCCGGAAGAGATTGATGAGACTGCGATTCAAAATCATCTTTTCTGTCCTGGGCAGCCTGATGTGGATTTGATTATCCGTCCAAGCGGGGAATTCAGGACTTCCAATTTTCTGCTTTGGCAGTCATCTTACGCGGAATATGTCTTTATGGATACCCTTTGGCCGGATTTTACACCCGAAAAGTTTGATGAGGCACTGGCAGAATATTCCCGCCGCAGCCGCAGATTCGGCGGAGTTTGACAGAAATTTAGTATTTACGGAAAGGTGTGGCCATCGACCATGGGAAAAAGAGTGATATCTGCTGTTGTAGGAGTTGTAATCCTGGTGGGGGTGCTCTTCCTTAACCAGTATTCTTCCTTGATTTTGAATGGGGCGATTGCGATTGTGGCGGCTATCGGAGTCTTTGAAATTGTCAGGGCAGTAGGGCTTGTCAAGTATAAGTCAATTTTGTCCGTCTGCCTTCTTCTTGCTTTATTTGTCCCTTTCAGCCAGTATTTATTTTCCTATGAGCTGCCGGTGGTTCCCGCGGTCATTTACGCGTTTACTCTTTTTTTGTTCGCCCACACGATTATTCATCATGATTCCCTTTCTTTTAAGGAAATTGTCGTGGTGTACGCCATGTCGCTTTTGATCCCTTTTGCCTTGTCTACCATGCTGTATGCAAGAGATCATGGAGGGGTTCATGGGATTTTTTATTTTGTTCTGATCTTAATTGGAGCGTGGTCCTCTGATATTGGGGCCTATTTTATTGGCAGCTTTTTGGGGCGGCACAAGCTGATTCCGGAGATCAGCCCCAAAAAGACAGTGGAGGGGTTCGTCGGCGGAATTGCCAGCTGCGTCATTGTCATGCTGTTAAGCTGCGTGTGCTATTTATGGCTGTTTGCTCCGCAGGGGACAGAATTCATCTGGTGGCGCGTTTTGCTGATGGGTGTTATGAGCTCCTGTATTTCTGTCATTGGGGATCTGAGCTTTTCTTTGGTGAAACGCACCTTCCACATCAAAGACTTCGGCAATATCATGCCGGGACATGGCGGCGCTCTGGACAGGTTTGACAGCGTGATTTTTGTCGCTCCCTTTGTCTATTATTTTCTCCGCTTTCTGCCTATTGTCATTGGTTGAGAAAAGAGAGGCATAAAGGAAAAGATAAAATTTGCCATTCATTCATGAAATTCCTCTGAAATGGCAGTATAATAGGAAGAAAGTAGTTTTTGTTTTAGGAGCTGTCTTTCTTCCTATTTTGCATCTTTTTCTTACCAGAAGAGGAAGATTTTGCGGCTTATGATACTAAATGAAATGGATTGGTGAATAATATTGAAAAGGAATGTTTCCATTTTGGGTTCTACGGGTTCCATCGGCACCCAGGCTTTGGACATCATTCGCAATTTGGGTTTTTCCGTTCCGGTGCTTGCGGCATATGGGAATATCCGTCTTTTGGAGGAACAAATCAGAGAGTTTCGCCCGAAGATTGCTGCGGTATACGATGAACAGGCGGCAAAGGAGCTTAAGGGAAGAATCAGGGAGCTGGATGTGAAAATTCTTGCAGGCAGAGAAGGATTACTGGAGGCCGCTGAGGCTCCTTCCGCCGATATTGTGCTGAACTCCGTCGTGGGCATGGTGGGGCTGGAACCGACGCTGGCCGCCATTAGCGCCGGAAAGGATATCGCCCTGGCCAATAAGGAGACCCTCGTGGCTGGTGGGGCCTTGGTGATGAAAGCGGCAAAGGAGAAGGGAATAAAAATTTATCCGGTTGACAGCGAGCATTCGGCTATTTTCCAATGCCTTCAGGGTGCTCCTGGAAAGTCTGCCGTTCAAAGGCTCATCCTGACCGCTTCCGGGGGACCGTTCTTTGGAAAAACCAGGGAGGAGCTCGAAACGGTTGGGCCGGAACAGGCGCTGAAGCATCCCAATTGGAGTATGGGCGCAAAAATCACCATCGATTCCGCCACCATGATGAATAAGGGATTGGAAATTATCGAAGCGGCCTGGCTGTTTGATATGCCGGAGGAAAAAATTGACGTCCTGGTTCACAGGGAGAGTGTGATTCATTCCATGGTGGAATTTTCTGATAATTCGGTAATTGCCCAGCTTGGGGTGCCGGATATGCGCATCCCCATCCAGTACGCGCTGACTTATCCGGAAAGAAGTGGTTGCCCGGTACAGAGGCTCCGTCTGGAAGAGTATGGGAAGCTTACCTTTTATCCGCCGGATACAGAAGTCTTTTCCTGTATGCCGATTTGCAGAGAGGCGCTGCGCCGCGGCGGCCTAGCTCCGGCGGCGGTCAATGGGGCGAATGAGGAGGCTGTTGCTCTGTTTTTGAAAGGGAAAATTGGATTTTTGGATATTCCAAGACTGGTGAGAGGTGCGATGCAGCAGGTGAAGGATTCTGCCGGGCAAGGAATGACTCTCGGAGAAGTGCTACAGGCAGATGAGACTGCGAGAAATTACGTGCAGGAACAGATTTCCGTGTGATGGTATCTGTGCTCTGCGAGTGTATGGAATAACAGGAAAGGGTGGTTTTCATCAGTACCGTTGTTACGATTTTGCTTACGGTTCTCTTGTTTGGAATCGTGATTTTTTTGCATGAGCTGGGCCATTTTCTCACCGCGAAGATGTTCGGTGTTAAGGTGAATGAGTTTGCCATGGGAATGGGTCCCAAAATATTTTCTTTTGGAAAGCACGAAACCAAGTATTCTGTCCGCGCTTTTCCCATCGGCGGCTACTGCGCCATGGAGGGAGAGGATCAGGACAGCGATGACGAACGCGCCTTCAACAAGAAAAAAGTGTGGAAGCGCATTATTATTGTGGTGGCGGGCGCCCTGATGAACTTGATTTTGGGCTTTCTTTTAATGCTCGCCTTGACCGCGCAGGAGCCTTCCTTTAAATCCACCATCCTCGCAGATGTGGGGCAGGCGGTGACTGTCCAGGAGGGTGAGTTCCAGCCGGGAGATAAAATTCTGGAGATTAACGGTTACCGTGTCTTTAATGATTATGATGTCAATTTCAGCCTCTCGCGTTTTGCGGCGGAGCCCATGGACTTTTTGGTTCAGCGGGGGAATGAAAAGGTTTTGCTTCAGGGAGTTTCCCTGGATTTCTCCAAGGTAACCGATGAGGACAAGAATTACGCTTTCCTGGTTGAGCCTATTGAAAAGAATTTTTTCACGGTGATTGGACAGTCGGCAAAAAGCACTGTTTCCATAGGGCGGCTGGTTTGGGCCAGCCTGGGCGACCTGATTTCTGGAAGGTATGGAATGGAAGCTCTTTCGGGTCCGGTTGGAACAGCTGAGGTGATTGGCCAGGCCGCGGCTCAGGGAACCAATTTTATGGAATCGCTGAACAATCTGATTTGGATCATGGCTCTTATCACTGTCAATCTTGGAATTTTCAACCTTTTGCCTATTCCCGCACTGGATGGCGGAAGGCTTTTATTCCTCATTATCGAGGGAATTCGCCGCAAGCCGGTCAATCCTAAATATGAGGGCTGGGTTCACGCCGCCGGTTTTGTCCTGCTGATTGGACTCATGGTCGTGGTCACTTTTAATGATATTGTGAGGCTTTTCCAGTAAAGAATTTTTCTTCCGTTCCTTTTCTGAAAACAGGGGAGGTATTCCTCAGGCAGATATATTTTCAGGTAAAAAACGGAGAGGAAAACATGGTAGCCCCCCCTATTTAATTAAGGGGGACATTCTGAACGGAGCGGAGATAGAAAAGAAGGAATTCAATTTTCCGTCGCCGTATTGAAAGGCTTTGCTGAAATGGAGTTTTTGCTGCATATGCCTGTTGCGGGGCGAAATGAGCAGGTTGTCGTAGAAA
>JAHZIE010000059.1:0-1609 GCA_019419895.1 Clostridiales bacterium
AATAGACCTTAGGATAAGGATAATCTGCATCAAATAAAACCACGTCGAATCAAATCCTCTTACAAAAAAATTTAGAAATGGATTTAACTCGGCGAGGAGGATTAAGTCCATATAGGCTGGCAGAAGCACATGGAAAACCAACTTTTCATTCTGTCAGGAGATGACGGCAGTCAGACAGTCCCGCGTCCATACGCTTACACCGCTTAATCTCTCGTATGACTATGACGCCATGCTGTTTTTTGGCGCGGCTTTCTTCCTGCCTCCGGTTCAATTGAGAATCGGCGTCTTTTCCTACGCGCTAAATAAAAAACGCCTGGGTTAAAATTCATCCCAAGCGTTTCTATCTATTCAATCGCCTTATCTCTGCACTCTGCCGCTGGCGTTGCCCCCCGCCAGGCTGGCAACCTCCTTGACGGAAACCATATTGAAGTCCCCTTCAATGGAATGCTTCAGGCAACTCGCGGCAACCGCGAATTCCAGAGCGTCCTGAGAGGAATACCCGCTCAGGGTCGCATAAATCAAACCGGCGCCAAAGCTGTCGCCGCCGCCGACGCGATCGACAATATGCATATCATAGCTCTTGCTGAAACAATAATCCTTGCCGTCGTAGAGCATAGCCGCCCACTTGTTGTCGTTAGCGGAAATGGATGTCCTCAGGGTAATGGCAACCTTACTGAAATGGAAGGTGTCGGCCAACTTTTTGGCAACATCCTTATAGCCCTCATGGTTAAGCTTGCCGCCGTAAATATCGGTATTGTCCGCCTTGATGCCGAACACGTCGCTGGCGTCCTCCTCGTTTGCAATGCAGACATCCACATATTCCATCAATCCAGCCATGACCTGACCAGCCTTTTCCCTGCTCCACAAATTTTTGCGGTAGTTGAGATCACAGCTGACGGTGACGCCGTGGGCCTTGGCAGCTTTGCACGCCTCAAGGCAGATGGCCGCCACATTGTCTCCCAACGCGGGAGTAATTCCAGTAAAGTGGAACCAGTCAACCCCTTCAAAGATCTCATTCCAATTGAAATCAGAGCTGGAGGCCAGGGCAATGGCGGAATTGGCGCGATCATAAATAACCTTGGAAGGCCGCTGACTCGCGCCCTTTTCCAGATAATAAATGCCGACCCTATCCCCTCCGCGGGTAATCCCGCTGGTATCAACACCGTACCTGCGCAGGGAATTTACAGCGGCCTGGCCAATCTCATGCTGGGGCAGCTTTGTCACAAAGCTTGCGTCCATACCATAATTTGCCAGAGAAACCGCCACATTGGCTTCTCCACCGCCATAGGTGGCGCCGAATTTGTCCGCCTGGACAAAGCGGTAATAGCCCTCGGGGGCCAGTCTTAACATAATTTCTCCAAAAGTAACAACCTTCGCCATTTCTATAATCTCCTTTTTGACCTGAACCCTTTTCTTTTCCCAGGTTTCAGGCCGTTTTCACAAGGCAGTAATCTGCCATTACAGCTTCTATTATAATTTCAAGGCGGGAAAATTTCAACCCAATCGTTCATGTTTTTCTTTTCAAAATACAGGTTTCATTCCAAAAGAACCGATTGAATTTCCTTTCTGCTCCTGCCCATTAGGGTAATTTGGGTGATTTCTCCCCGGC
>JAHZIE010000059.1:1619-15183 GCA_019419895.1 Clostridiales bacterium
GTTCCATAGAAACGCCCTGACATCCCTGGGCAGTACAGCGGGCAAAGGGCTCCTCACTGTAGACATAAAGGTGCCCGTCCATGGCGCCGGCGGTATTCAGAAGAATTTCCATCCTCTTTCCCCTCACTAGGACATCCTTAATCTCAGCAGCCCCCATGGAAATATGCAGATCGCTTCCCACCAGCACCGGCCTGCCGTCTCCGCGGCAAGGAGTAAACCGGAGGAGACGGCAGCCATGAGGCGGCAGCGCGTCCAGCTGGAAATTGCTCCCCTGAACTCCAAGATATGTCTCATCCCAAAAGGAGAAAACATGGAACTCTTTCCCAACCTGGTCCAGCTCATCCAACTCTGTGGAAATGGGAGCAGCAGTGTCCTGAGGATTCCAAACCATATAAACGCCAAAATCCCCATAGCTTCTCCGGGCTGTCAGGCCATAGCGTGAATTGCTGCGGTCAACGCCCGGATAAACCGGATGCCCCTTCTCCGGCGCGGGAGGAATCAAAATTTCAAACTGGCGCAGCTGTTCCCGACGCTCCTTCATAGGATCGGAGATCTGCTGGATTCCGCCGAACAGGCCGACAAAGCTGTGCCAGGTTCTGCGCTCTTCCTCTGTCAGCCCGCCGGTTTTCAGATAGGTTACATCCGGATCGCAGTCGAAAATCAGCCCGTTGATATAGGACTTGATAGGATTCTGCCAAAGAGCGTTCCTGATGCAGCAGACAATCCTGTCCCAATTGTCACAGGTGTCGGTACCCGTCCGGTTGCCGTCGAAATATCCCATATTTCCCCTGCTCCAGGAGGAGAGAAGATAGCTTTCTTCTCCCAATGTTTCACGGTAAAGGCCGCAGGTCTCCCGAAACAGCTGAAGGGAGGTTTTGGTCGGATCATAGGAGGTTCGCCCATTGGCGTAAACAGTGTTAAAATCAATCTTGAAATAACGGAAGCCCTCCTCATACTTCTGCCTGTACAGGTTTCTCAGGTACTCCTTCACCCCGGGGTGCGAAGGATCCATTCCATAGCATGTACCGCCCCAGTTACCCAGCTTGCAGGCAAAGTCTCCCTTATCGTCCCTTGCAAACCAGTCCGGATGGTTTTTAAACAGCTCTGTAGACTCGTGAGCATACAGGGGCGCCGTCCAGATTCCCGGCATAGCCCCAGCTTTCTGAATTTTTTCAATAATGGGAGCAAGTCCCCGTGGAAATTTTTCGTTGGCCCGCCAATCCCCAGGATACACCTGATATCCATCGTCGATCTGGATAAAATCCATAGGAATTCTTTCCTTGTACTGGATAAGGGCGTCCACCGTTTCCATAACGGTAGACTCGGTAATATTCCTATTCAAATCATACCAGCTGCACCAGCCGCAGGGTGTTTTTTTGGAAGTCCGGCATCCATGGGTAACGGCGATATTCTGCATCACCCGGGGAACAATCTCCTTCAACGGCTCAGCGGCAAAAATCATCTGCTGAATATCACGGGACTGCCCCGGCTTTACCAGCACGTTGCTCATATCGCACTTGAGCTCCAGGCGGATGGTTCCGCTGTCTACATAACAGTCGTAGGAAAGAAAGGCTTCCGGATCCCCCGCAGGAGAAATGAACAAGCCGGTGTTCCCTTTATCCCTGTATAAAGTAAGATATTCGTCAAATCCGCGCCATCTTCCATCCGTGTGCTTCTCGTCCTGGGGCAGCTCATGAGGCGGTTCCATACGGAAGCTCCGCCACATGGCCATCTCCTGCTCATTGGCGCTCGGGCAAATCTCCTTTAAATCCGTACCGTAAAAATCACCCATCATGGAAGACAAATGCCATTCCTCCGGTTTTCCCTGGCAGTGGAGCACATCGCCGCTGCTGACCAGCCCTGCCGCATTGAAATAGACCGAATCGCTGGAACCGTTCTCCAGGGTTCCCCCCATTAAAAGGGCATTCATCCTGTCCAACTCCGTAACGTACCAGCGCAGAATAATCCCGTCCTGCCCGCTGACAGTATATTCCCGGCGGATACCGGGGCCAAAAAAGGTTTCCGCCGGCCTTTGCGCTCCAGCCGTTACGACATCGCCGCAAGAGATCAGCTGCTCTCCCTTCCAAATTCTTATATAAGGGGATAGGTTACCGGAGGAAATACCGGGGGAAAGAAAGGAAAAGCCCTGCTCTGTTTGAAAAAATTTCATTCTCATGTGCCGACGCTCCCTTTTTTATTTTTTATACTAAATTTTCGCCTATTCTACCACAATATTGTTATAAAGTAAATAAATATTTTTTTGTTCTGTGTTTTTTCAGGTTATTCCATTTCTTCTCCTCATAATTTTTTATAAAACAAACCTCCTCCATTCTCTTTCCCTCCCTTATCGCCACTCTTTCTCTATTTTATCTTTTACCGTCCAAAAGTATTGACATCCCAAAATCATGTGCCTATAATTAAGCCGTAAAAAAGGCACCCGATTATTCACAACCTTCCATCAGGGTGTATAAAAGGAGAGGTTCCTGCATGAAAAAATTTATGGATGAAGATTTTCTTCTCTCTAATGAGACCGCTCAAAGGCTGTTTCATGAACATGCTGAAAAAATGCCCATCATTGACTACCACTGCCATATTCCCCCCTCCGAAATCGCGGAAAACAGAAAATTTGACAATATCACCCAGGTGTGGCTGGGGGACGATCATTATAAATGGCGCGCCATCCGTTCCAACGGAATCCCTGAAAGATATATCACCGGGGACGCCAGTGACAAAGAGAAATTTGAAATGTGGGCGAAAACTCTGCCTAAGGCCCTTGGAAATCCCCTATACCACTGGTCCCATATGGAACTGAAAAATTATTTCGGTTATGATGGGATTTTGAATGAAAGGACTTGGGAATATGTCTGGGATTTGTGCAATGAAAGGCTGAAGGACGACAAGCTCTCCGCGAGGGGAATGATCGATCAATCCAATGTTAAGCTGATCTGTACAACCGACAGTCCCTTTGATGATTTGAAATATCATAAGCGGATCGCGGCGGATCCCACCTGCAGGGTCAAGGTGCTGCCCGCCTTCCGCCCCGACGGTTTTATCACCCTTGCCAACCGCCGCCTTCCCAATTTTGTGAAATTCATCGAGGAGCGCCTCCACATCACTGTCCGCGGCATCGAAGATTACCAGGGTGCCCTCGGCGAAAGCCTGAAGGAATTTGTCGATATGGGAGCCAAGGTTGCCGATCACGGGATCCCGAAGATTTTCTATTCTCCCGCCTCTAAGACGGAGCTGGACAGCATTTTCTCCCGCGCCCTGAAGGGAGAAGAAATCTCCAGGGAAGACGATGACAAATTTAAAACCGCAATGATGCTCTTCCTTGGAAAGGAATATGTGAAATACGGCATGGGGATGCAGCTCCACCTGGGCGTGCTGAGAAACAATAACTCTCTGATGTATGAGAAGGTGAAATACGCCGCCGGGCTGGACTGTATCAGTGACGGCCCCTGCGCGTTCCTCCTCCAGCAGCTTCTCGACGCCATGAACACCGCCGGCGCCCTGCCGAGGACAGTTTTATATTCCAGCAATCCCAACGATAACCCCGTCCTCTCCAGCTTAATCGGCTCCTTCCAGGACGACACCATCCCAGGCAAAATGCAGCACGGCGCAGCCTGGTGGTTCAACGACACCAAGCTGGGCATTGAGCAGCATATGGAAATGCTGGCAAGCCTTTCCCTTCTTGGCAATTTCATCGGCATGCTCACCGATTCCCGCAGCTTTTTATCTTACGCCCGCCATGAATATTTCCGCCGCATTCTCTGCAATTATATTGGTACTCAGGTGGAAAACGGAGAGTATCCGGATGATATGGAAGCCCTTGGACAGATGGTTGAGGATATTTCCTATCATAATGTAAAGCGTTTCTTTGGCTTTGAAATCCAATAGCCTGGTTCTGTTATTCCAATATAGTTCCGCCGTAAAAATAAGATAAAAAGGAGAATCTGCAATGGAAACCTATACCTTTCAGCAGGCAAAGCCTGTATGGGCCGTCGGTCGGCAAACCGAGTGGAATCTGCATTTGGGCTTCCGCGCATTTGTGGAGGGAAAGACACAGGCCAAACTGTGCCTGGCCTGCGCCACTACCTACCAGCTGTATGTTAACAACGTTTATGTGACCTATGGTCCTGCCCGCGCCGCCCACGGCTATTACCGTGTGGACGAGGTTGATTTGTCCGGTTATTTAATGGAAGGCAGAAACACCATCGCGATTATGGTGGCTTCCTATAACGTGGGCAGCTACGCCCTGTTGGATCAGCCCGGCTTCCTCACAGCCGAGATTGTACGGGACGGCGCTGTCCTGGCGGCAACCGGCGTATCCGGCTTTGATTGTCTGGAACTCAAAGAATTCGTCCAGAAGGTGCAGCGTTTCTCCTATCAGCGCGCCTTTGGGGAAAGCATGCGGCTGGATGCCCATACCTATGACTGGCGCACCGGAGGGGATTTCACCTCTATTCCTCTTGAGCTTTGCGGAGAGAAAGCCTACCTCCCCCGACGGGTAGAATTTCCCTGTACAGAGGTTGCGCCCGCCACAAAAATTGTTTCCCGCGGCAGCCATGTTCCCTACCGTCCGGAAAAATTCCGCAGGCCCTGGGGGCTGAATGTTACAACCCCCGGCTATAAGCAGTATAAGGATGAGGAACTGACTGAACGGCTGTCGGAAGAAATCCAAAGTATGAAATATCAGCTGGAGGATACCGAGGAGGTTCCCGCCTCCCCTCAAACCCTTTCCGCAGGACGGTTCGCCGTTTACTCCCTGGGACGGGACTACACAGGCATGATCCATTTTCACGCCGTCTGCCGGAAGCCTACCGTCTTTTATGTGATGTTTGATGAAATCCTCCGGGACGGCGTCGTTGATCCTGTCCGTTATTCCTGTGTGGCCGCCATGAAATACCAGATGCAGCCGGGAGACTACCTCCCCATCACCTTCGAACCCATCACAACCCAATATATCAATATCGTGGTGACGGAGGGAGAGATGGAGCTGTCCGATCTCTCCATGGTGCAGTGCGTATTCCCCCAGATTCATAAAAAGCTCAATACCGCCGATCCAGATTTGCAGCTTGTTTATGACGCCGCCGTTTCCACCTTCCGTCAGAACACCCTGGATATTTACATGGACTGTCCCTGCCGCGAGCGGGCTGGCTGGCTGTGCGACAGCTTTTTTACCTCCCGTTCGGAATACTGCCTTACAGGGAAATCCACGGTAGAATATAATTTTCTGGAAAATTTCCTTCTGGCGGAACATGTTGACAATATTCCCGATGGGATGTTTCCCATGTGTTACCCGTCGGATTTCCCCGCAACCTCTTATATTCCCAACTGGGCCATGTGGCTGGTCCTGGAATTGGAGGAATATTACGGCCGCACAAAGGACGCCGGGCTGGTTGAGCGTTTCCGCAAAAGGATTTACCAGCTGAAGGACTTCTTCAAAAAATATGAAAATGAGGAGGGGCTACTGGAATCTCTCGACGCCTGGGTTTTTGTGGAATGGAGCAAATGCAACGAGCTGGTACAGGACGTCAATTTCCCCACCAATATGCTTTACGCCTCCATGCTGGACGCCGTCTCTCGTCTGTATGACGACAAGGCGGCGGCGGAACAGGCGGCGCGGCTCCGGGAAAAGATCCGCGCCCTTTCCTATAACGGTTCCTTCTTCACCGACCGGATGCTCCGCAAGGACGGAAAATTGATTCCTGGCGGCGAGATAACCGAAACCTGCCAGTATTACGCATTCTTTACCAAAACCGCCACACCGGAAACTTATCCCCAGCTTTGGGATACCATCCTTTATTCCTTTGGTCCCGAGCGTCAGGACAAGGGCCTTTATCCGGAAATTTATCCTTCCAACGCCTTTATCGGCAACTATCTGCGGCTTGATCTCCTCTCTCAATACGGCAAGGAGGAGCAGCTGCTGAAGGAATCTGTTGGTTATTTTAAATTCATGGCTGAACGCACCGGAACCTTATGGGAAAAAATCAGCGATGACGCCAGCATGAATCACGGCTTCGCGTCCCACGCGGCGGTATGGCTGGATAAAATCTGCAATAAATGATTTTTCAAAGCTGTTTTATCCCATCTTGCCGCAAAAAAGCATATAGATTCAAAGGGGCTAGGAAAAACTCGTTTTCGCGTCTGTAAAGACGCGAAATACAGGTCATATTGTATGAGCCGTAAGTAATTTTTTATACGGGGAAATGCAAAATTTTACATTTTGCATTTCCCCGTATTTGCATTTTACTTTCTATTATGGTTAAATAAAGGAAGAATAACTGGAGGGATTAAAAATGAAGACGTGGAAAAAATCCATTCAGGGACAGATGTCGGAATCTTTTCTTCTCGGCTCTCTGCTTGCCGTCATCGGCGGCTTTTTAGACGCCTATACCTATCTATGCCGCGGCCATGTCTTTGCCAACGCGCAAACCGGCAACATCGTCCTTCTTGGGCTGCGCGTTGCGGAAGGGGACTGGGGGCAGGCGCTTTATTATCTCTTTCCCATTCTTGCCTTTGTCCTTGGAGTTATAACAGCCGACCTGACAAAGGGCAGGTTCCGTATGCATCCGGTTATCCATTGGCGGCAAATCACCATCGGTATCGAGTTCCTTTTTGTTCTGGCCGTGGCCTTTCTTCCTCGGGGCAGCTGGGACATGTGCGCCAATATTATGATTTCCTTTGTCTGCTCCATGCAGGTGGAGAGCTTCCGTAAAATGAAGGGAAACGCCTTTGCGACTACCATGTGCACGGGGAATCTCCGCAGCGCCACAGAAAACCTCTTTCTTTTTTTCAAAACCAGGGATCCCGCCCTAGGCAGGAAAAGCCTGGACTATTACGGCATTATCCTCTTCTTTATCATCGGCGCTGTCCTGGGCTCCGTTTTCACCCATCTTCTTTCCCAATACGCCATCCTTTTATGCTGCCTGCTTCTGGCCGCCGCCTTTCTTATCATGTTTATCCGGGAAGAACAAAAAGATGTTTAAGCCCCTTATGCGGCGTGTGCCAAAATTAGCCTTTTTTGTGCCAATTGTAGCAGATCTTTTTGGGAATACTTGTATTGGCGAACAAAAAATGCTATCCTTTGGGTGTCGCGGCGGAAGGCAGCTTCCGGCGCGTCTCAAATCAACTTTTATCATGCTTGCGCAACCGCGCGAATTTCAGAAAAAGGAGAGAACGCATCATGGCTGATAAAAAAGCAAAATTTGCCCTGATTGGATACGGAGGCATGGGCGGCTGGCACATTGACAAGCTTCGCACCATGGACGAGGTGGAAATCTGCGGCGTTTATGATATCGATCCCAATCGAATGGAGGCCGCAAGGAACGACGGCCTGCATACCTACCCCTCTTTGCAGTCCCTTCTCGCTGACAGCCGTATAGAATTTGTGACCATCGCGATTCCCAACGACGCTCATAAGCCCGTCGCTCTTCAGGCCATGGCCGCCGGAAAAAGCGTTATTTGTGAAAAACCGGTCACCCTGAGCTGTCAGGATTTGCAGGAAATGATCGACGCTTCCAAAGAAAACAAGGTCATCTTTTCTGTCCACCAAAACCGCCGGTGGGATGAAGATTACCTTGTGGTCAAAAAAATCATAGAAGAAAATACCCTCGGCAGGGTTTTCAATATTGAGTCCCGTGTCCACGGCTCCCGCGGCGTCCCCGGGGACTGGCGCAACACCCGGGAGCATGGCGGCGGCATGGTGCTCGACTGGGGCGTTCATCTTTTGGATCAGATCCTGATGATGGTGCCTTCCCCGGTGGTTTCCACCTACGCCACCCTGACCCACGTCACCAATGATGTGGTTGACGATGGTTTTAAAGTACTTCTGATCTTTCAAAACGGTCTGACCGCCCATGTGGAGGTGGGGACCAGCAACTTCATCAATATGCCCCGCTGGTACGTCCAGGGAGAGAACGGGACGGCCCTGATTGAGGACTGGGACATCCACGGCAAAATTGTCAAGGTATCCGATTGGGAAAAACGGGACGCCGTCCCCGTCGTGACTGCCGCCGGACTGACCAAAACCATGGCGCCGAGGACAGAAGAAACTATCCGGGAATATCCCCTCCCGAGGGTTTCTTCCGATGTACGGGATTATTACCGCAATTTCATTCGCGCCATGCGGGGAGAGGAAACCCAGCTCGTCCGTCACGACCAGATGATGAGGGTGATGAAGCAGATGGAAGCAGTTTTCCGTTCCGCGGAAGAAAACCAAGCGATCCATGAGGTAATCTAACCGTCCCTTTTTGCCGGAAAATTATCCATTTCCTTCTGATCTGGCAAAAATTTTGACAGAAAATTCAACAAAGGATACCAACGGAAGGATTCCGGTTCCAGAACCGCTTTCCCGCCTGCTGGTATCCTTTTCTGTTAATCTGCCAATCCAAACACCGGATATGCCGTCCGCTTCTCATCAACAGCGGAACGTCTTTCCTCAACCAAAACAGTCAAAAAACAGCGGCGGAAAAATAGCTTGGAGTAATATTTTGAGATTCTTTGTAAAAATTTGCCCTCTTTTAAAAAAAACTTGCAACCGGGTGGGAAAAGCTGTATTGTATTAGGGACTAAAGGCTTTCATTCAAAAAAAGCCTGTAATGCGGGGTGTTTTTATGGTAAATCTTCCAATCAATGAAGCGGAAACTATCTTTGAAAGATTCTGGGACGGCGGGGAATCCTACCCCACCCATCAGAAATTTTCTCCCCTTGTCAATTATAAAATTTCCTACGCGCCGGGCACGGTAGCGGAGGTGTGTCAGTCCTGGTCCGCTGTGGACGTGTCCATTCAGTCGCAAACGGACAGCGGATATTCCGTCCGCATGGAACGAGACTGCCGCCTGACGGTTGACGGCTATGATATCTTCCGATTGTTCGCGAGCATCGCCCAGAATATTGATTTCCGGGTTTCCTGCCTGATTGACGGGATGGAACAAACGATTATCGAAACAACCGGCATTGGGGAAATGTGGGAATATGAAGGGCCAATCCATGGAAACCTGATCACCCATATCACTTTGGAATTCCGTCTGAAGGGCAACTCCCCCTATACGGCCTGCCTGCTTTGGCTTGGCCTTTCCAATTCCAAAAGGCAGGCGGAATTGGAGTCTCAAAAAAGCCCCTATACCGACGAATGGGAGGGCTGTTTCCAGGAAAACGCCGAGAAGAAGCCTCTTCTTGGCCTTTACTTCGATGAGGACGGACTGGAAGCTCTGCGCGCTAAAATTAAAAAGGAACCCTTCCGCTCTTATATGGAGAAACTGCGGGCGCTAGCCCGGGAGGGGCTTTCTTCCGAGCCGGAGAAGGAAATTTCAGAATATATCTATATCCGTGACAACCGCTGGACCCGTCTGCGCGACCGCAGCCGCCATGATTATCGAAATGTAATGGTACATCTGGCCTTTGTCGGCCTGGTGGATAACAATGAGGAAATGCTACACATGGCCTGCCGCATTCTCCTCTCCCTTGCCGTCACCCCCAAATGGACGGAGAGTATCCTGGGAAGCTGCCCCGGCGCCACATGGCATCACCGTTCCTTTACCGAGGAAGCCACCTGCCACGCCTGCGCCATGGTTCTCGACTGGGCGGGCAGCCTGCTCACCTGGCATGGAAAAAATATGGTTTATGACGCTATTATCTTTAAAGGCCTCTCGAGAATCGAGGCGGACTTTAAAACCGTAGACTATATCCGCCTGATGAACCAGGGGATTGTATTCAGCAACGGCCGCATTCATGCCCTTATGGCTTTAACACGCCGGTATCCCCGCTATGAAAGCTGGCTCCTTGACGCCGAAAAGGATCTCCGCGAAATGGTCGATGCCTATGTGATGGACGACGGCGGCACGGTAGAAGGCCCTGGTTATTGGAATTATACCTTTTCCCATGTGATGCCTCAGATCTACCTTTTTTCCCGTTATCATGGGCAGAACATGAAGGACTACGTCTGGGAAAAGTTAAGAAAAACAGGGGATTTTGCCCTTGCCATGCTGTCGGATGAAAAGAGCGGAACCTGCTTTCTTCCCGTCAACGACGCCCATTCCGGCAGTTTCCATCCCCTCATCAGCGCCTGTTACAGCCTGATTACCTCCGATCCCCGCTGGCGGGCACTTTATACAAAAGGGCTCCGCGAGGAATCAACCACCCTCATGGAAGAGCTGCTCATTCTCGCTCCGGATCTTCCTCCCGCCGAAGCTGAAATTTCTCCCGCCGGTTTTGTTTCCCTTGACACAATAGGGCAAACCTCCCTGCGTCAGAAAACGGAGGATGTGGGACAAATTCATCTGCACTTGTTAGGCGGCCCCTCCTATTTCTCCCATTCCCATGCTGACAAAGGCTCCTTTCTCCTGGAGGTCAACCGGATCCCTCTTTTGATTGATCGCGGCGTCTGTGAGTATTCCATCCCGTATGTCAAACTGATCGGGGAGTCTTTTAATCATAATCTTTTCCAGCCGGAAGCCCCGGAAGGTTCTCTGTCGTATTCCCAGGATATTATGGATCACCCCGGCGCGAAAGTCGTTCTCTCCAAATGGGAAAACGGGAAATTATCCTACCAGACGGATACTACCGGCGCCTGGCCGGATGGGATTTTCCATAAAATTACCCGCTCTGTCATTTCCAGCGATCCCCATATTCTCGTCATCCGGGATGACGCCGAATATGTCAGGGAAACTATGTCCAGCTTCCGTCTCCATACCCATGGCTCCATCACCCAGGACGGCAACCGGTGGATCATTTCCCAAGACGGCCTTCAGGTCACTGTATATCCCCTCAATTACCGTCCGTGTAAGGCCATTAGCGGAGAATACGGTATGGATCAATACACCAACCCTGTCAATTGCCTGCGCCTCTATGTGGAAAAGGCGATGTCCCATCACATCGTTACCATTCTGGAAATTTCCAGGGCAGGGGAAGCCTCCCTCCAGCTTTTAGGCGACGGCACGGCGTCCTATCATGGACAAACTGTAGATACCAGACTTTAAACTTTGCTTCATTCTTTATTCTTTTTACCATATAACAAAGCGGGAGGGGCGGTCCAATTGGACCGCCCCTCCCGCTTGTACCAATGACGTCCGCCTTAAGCATATTAATTTTCTAACTGCTTTTCCAGGGCCTCCAGCTCCTTAAGCCATAAGGAGGCGGAGGCGTCGCTCGGCATCCGCCAATCGCCGCGCGGCGAAAGGCTGACAGTTCCCACCTTTGGGCCGTCCGGCAGACAGGACCTCTTAAACTGCTGGGAGAAAAATCTGCGGTAAAAATTTTTCATCCATTTCAGAATTTCCCCAGCCCCGTACGTTCCGCGAAAAGCGCAGCGGGCCATGCGGAAAATCTTGGAAGGGGTAAAGCCAAATCTGAGGATGTAATAAAGGAAAAAGTCATGAAGCTCATAGGGGCCGACAATATTCTCTGTTTTTTGGGAAATCACGCCGTCTTTTGGCGGAAGCAGCTCCGGGCTGACCGGCGTCTCAAGGATATCCTCCAAAACCCGGGCCAAGACCTCCCCCGCCTTTGAAGCTTCATATTTTACCAGATATCTGATCAGCGTCTTGGGAATCGAAGCGTTCACACCGTACATGGACATATGATCCCCATTATAGGTTGCCCAGCCCAGGGCAAGCTCGGATAAATCCCCTGTGCCTATCACCATCCCGCCCGATCGGTTTGCCAAATCCATCAGAACCTGCGTCCGTTCCCTCGCCTGGGCATTTTCATAGGTAACATCAAGCGTTTCCAGGTCATGTCCAATATCGGATAAATGGACGGTCACAGCCTTTTGGATGGAAATCTCCTGGAAAGAAACTCCCAGCGAATCCGCCAGCAGCTCCGCGTTTCCTTTAGTCCTTGCCGTTGTTCCAAAGCAGGGCATGGTCACAGCCAAAATTCCCCTTCTATCCAGTCCCAAAAAGTCGAAGGCGCGCACCGTGACAAGAAGGGCAAGGGTGGAATCCAAACCTCCTGAAAGCCCGATGACGGCAGTCCTGCAACGGGTATGGGACAACCGTTTGCGAAGGCCGGCCACCTGAAGCCCCAAAATTTCCTCACACCGCTGCTCCAGGTCCTCCTCACCTGAGGGGACAAATGGATAGGGGGAAATCTTCCGGATGAGGGTCAGCTCTCTGAGCCGCAAATCAAAAAATACCTTGCGGTATCCGTCCGCGTTTTCTGTCCGGCAGGTGGTAGTTCTCCGCCTTTCCCCTGAAAGCCTTTGCAGATCAATATCCGCCAGGGTAACTCCATTGGAAAAATGCCTGGATTCCGCCAGGAGGGTCCCATTTTCCGCGATTAGGTTATGCCCCGAAAATACAAGATCGGTGGTAGACTCGCCTTCTCCCGCATCCGCATAGAGATACGCGCTGACAGTTCTGCCCGACTGGCTGCATACCAGCTGCCGGCGATAGGCCGCCTTACCGATAATCTCATCGCTTGCCGACAGGTTGGCGATAACCGTCGCCCCCGCAGCCGCCAATCCAGAGGAGGGCGGACACGCCACCCAAAGATCCTCACAGATCTCGGCACCAAAAATAAGCTCAGGAAGATTCCGACAGGCGAAAAGAAGATGGGTGCCCAAAGGAATGGTCTGTCCATTCAATTCAATTTCTTCCAAATCAGGCCCTTTGGAAAAATGCCGCTGTTCATAGAATTCACTATAATTGGGAATATTGGTTTTTGGAACTAATCCCAAAACCCTTCCCCCGCACAGTACCGCGGCACAATTATAAAGCTCCGGCCCAACCGCAACGGGAAGCCCGACAAAAATCACACAGTCCAGCTCTTTTGTTTCCTCAGCGATACGAAAAAGGGCCCGCACCGCCTGTTCCAGAAGAAGCCTTTGAAGAAACAAATCTCCACAG
The DNA here is from genome assembly GCA_019419895.1 of Clostridiales bacterium. Taxonomy (GTDB): domain Bacteria; phylum Bacillota; class Clostridia; order Oscillospirales; family Acutalibacteraceae; genus JAHZIE01. The sequence continues at coordinate 14,468 of JAHZIE010000059.1, forward strand.
GTATATCCGGTAATACACAGCTCCGGAAAGACTACCGCGCCCGCTCCCTTTTTCGCCGCGTCATATACTATTTGTATAATTATATTTGAATTATACTCACAATTAGCAACTTGAATCTCCGGCGTGGCGACGCCCACGCGAAAAAAACCATCTTTCATGACCACTAACCCATCCTTTTTCTTTCCTTGATTGCATTTATTATATCTCTTTTCTATGATAAAAAACAAGATGCAAGCAATATCTTCCTCCAAAAGAGAACACTTTTCCTTTCCGGCTAAAAAACCGGTTTACCTTTCTATTTTTTACCTCATATCGCTATCTGGCTCAAAACCCTGTATTTTCATTCTTTATTCGGACTAAACCTAAAAAAGGCGCTTAATATCTTCCCCGTTTTCGTGTGCCGCTTCCAGGCATTTCCGGCAGAATCATATCTTGGTTCATAGCCGCAATATTCATTCCTCCCTTTTAAAAAGCCGGTACTTCTTGTTATTTCAAGTCTGATGAGAAAAATATTAAAAAAACAGTTGACATTTCTGTCAAAATACGGTATAGTATTAAAGCATTATAAATCCTATATATTTGGAGGAGTTCCCGAGTGGCCAAAGGGGGCAGACTGTAAATCTGTTGCTTTTCAGCTTCGATGGTCCGAATCCATCCTCCTCCACCAGATTATGTGCCTGATTTTACTGTCAGGCACATTTTTCTTAGTATTCATG
>JAHZIE010000006.1:0-57349 GCA_019419895.1 Clostridiales bacterium
AAGAGGGAAGAGACATACCCTCACCCTCTGCCAGAAGTGGCCCATCCGTGTTCCTCGTCCGGTGGAGAGGCGTCTTCCGGCCTCTATCCCTCTGATTACAGGGCAAAGAGTGATTGATACCCTGTTTCCCATTTCCAAGGGAGGGGCGGCCGCTATTCCCGGGGGATTCGGAACGGGAAAGACCATGACGCAGCATCAGCTTGCCAAATGGTGCGATGCGGATATTATCATCTATGTGGGCTGCGGCGAGCGTGGCAATGAGATGTCACAGGTGCTGGAGGAATTTTCCGGGCTGATAGATCCAAAGTCTGGGCGACCTCTGACCGACCGGACGGTTCTTATTGCAAACACATCCAACATGCCGGTGGCCGCCCGCGAGGCGTCGATTTATACAGGGATTACCTTGGCGGAATATTACAGGGACATGGGGTACCATGTGGCGATTATGGCCGATTCCACCTCCCGTTGGGCGGAAGCGCTGAGGGAGATTTCCGGACGGCTGGAGGAAATGCCCGCGGAGGAAGGTTTCCCGGCTTACCTGCCTTCCCGCCTGTCGGAGTTTTATGAACGCGCGGGTATGGTGACCAGCCTTCAGGGAAAGGAAGGATCCGTCACCATCATTGGAGCTGTTTCTCCCCAGGGCTCCGATTTTTCCGAGCCGGTCACTCAAAATACCAAGCGGTTCACCCGCTGCTTCTGGGCGCTGGACAAGGCGCTGGCTTATGCCCGTCATTATCCAGCCATCAATTGGATGACCTCCTACAGCGAATATTTTACCGATCTGGATCCATGGTTTGAAAGTCATCTTGGGGCTGACTTTATCGAATACAGAAAGCGGATTGTCCACATTCTCCAGGAGGAAAACCAGCTGATGGAGATTGTTAAGCTCATAGGAGCCGATGTGCTGCCAGATGATCAGAAGCTGGTCATCGAAATCGCCAGGATAATCCGTGTGGGCTTTTTGCAGCAGAATGCTTTCCACGCCCAGGACACCTATGTGCCGCTGGAAAAGCAGAAGCTGATGATGAAGGTGATCCTCGAGCTTTACGATGCCTGCCGCAAGGTGGTTTCGGCATCCATCCCCCTGACCACTGTCATGGAATATGGGTTGTTTGACAAGCTGGTGAAGGTAAAATATGATGTTCCCAACGATAAGCTGGAGCTGTTTGACAGCTACAGCGCCGAGATTAACAGCATGGTCTCGGAAATCCTTGGAGCCTGACGCGGAAGAAACCCCGGGTGAGAAAGAATGGGGCCGCAATAGAATGGAGGCTGACAAATGGTAATTGATTATATCGGCGTGAAGGAGATCAGCGGGTCCCTGATTGTCCTTGACGGCGTTGAAAATGTTTCCTATGAAGACATTGTTGATATCCGGCTGGACGACGGTTCCGTGCGTACGGGAAGGGTGGTTCAGCTGGAGGGGAAAAGGGCTGTTATCCAGGTGTTTGAGGGAACCAGGGGGATCTCCCTGACCAATACCCGCACCCGGCTGCGCGGCCGTCCCATGGAGCTGGCTCTGTCGCCGGAAATTTTGGGCAGGGTATTTGACGGAGCGGGACGCCCGATTGACGGCTTGGGGGATATTTTTCCCCAGAAGAGGATGAATATCAACGGTACGCCGATGAATCCGGTCTCCCGTGTTTATCCGAAAAACTATATCAGTACCGGTATTTCCAGTATTGACACTTTAATGACCCTGATCCGCGGGCAGAAGCTTCCTATCTTTTCCGGCTCCGGCATGAAGCATAATGAGCTGGCGGTGCAGATTGTCCGTCAGGCGAAAATCGCTGAGGATGAGGGAGCGAGGTTCGCCGTGGTGTTTGCCGCCATGGGCGTGAAAAATGATGTTGCCGATTATTTCCGCCGTTCCTTTGACGAATCGGGCGTATTGCAGAGGGTCGTGATGTTCCTCAACCTTTCCAACGATCCGATCATTGAGCGGACGCTGACCCCCCGCTGCGCCCTGACCTGCGCGGAGTACTTGGCCTTTGAGCTTGGCATGCACATTCTGGTGATTATGACGGATATGACCTCCTATGCGGAGGCCTTGCGGGAATTCAGCTCTTCCAAGGGGGAAATTCCCGGCCGTAAGGGATTTCCAGGATATCTGTATTCCGATTTGGCCTCTTTGTACGAGAGGGCCGGCATGGTCAAAGGAAAGGAAGGTTCGGTGACACAGATCCCCATCCTGACCATGCCAAACGATGACATTACTCATCCGGTGCCCGATTTGACGGGGTATATCACTGAAGGGCAGATCGTCCTTGACAGGGATTTGGATAACGCGGGGATCTACCCGCCGGTTTCCGTTCTGCCATCCCTCTCCCGCTTAATGAAGGATGGGATTGGTGAGGGATATACGCGGGCGGATCATTCGGCGCTGGCCAACCAGCTTTTTGCTTCTTATGCCAAGGTGCAGGACGCCCGTTCCCTGGCTTCTGTGATTGGCGAGGAGGAGCTTTCTCCGGTGGATAAAAAATATATCGCCTTCGGTAAAGCATTTGAGGCGAATTTTCTGACGCAGGGCCCCAACGAGGCCCGTACCATGGAACAAAGCCTGGATTTAGGATGGCGTCTGCTTTCCACTCTGCCGCGGGAGGAATTGGACCGTGTGGACGGCGCCCTGCTTGATCAGTATTACCATCCGGAAGAAACGCGGCAGCCGATGGCGGGCGAATAAAAATGAGGTGAGGAAATGGCCATTCAGACAGTCCCAACCAAGGGAAACCTGCTGGCGACCAAAAAATCTCTGGAGCTTGCCCGGGTTGGATTTGAGCTTTTGGACCGGAAACGGAATATCCTTATCCGCGAAATGATGATGCTCATCGATAAGGCGGAGGAGATTCAGAACCGGATTGATTCCACTTATCACAACGCTTATCAGGCTCTCCAAAGGGCAAATATCACCCTAGGCATCTGTGAGGAAATCGCTCAGACGGTGCCTCTGGACGATGGGCTTTCCATTTCCTTCCGGAGCGTTATGGGAGTGGAAATTCCCACGGTTCTGCAGGAATCGGAAAAGGCTGGAATTCCCTTTGGGCTGATGCAGACTAATGCCGATTTGGATAAGGCATATCTGGCCTTTGATGAGGTGAAGCGTCTGACCGCAAGCTTGGCTTCGGTGGAAAACAGCGTTTACCGTCTGGCCGACGCGATTAAAAAGACACAGAAGAGGGCCAACGCATTAAAGAACATCATCATTCCACGGTTTGAGTCCACTGTAAAATTTATCTCCGATGCCCTGGAGGAAAAGGACAGGGAGGAATTCTCCCGTCTGAAGGTGATAAAAAGCCAAAAGGAGACAAAGAACCTTTCAGAAGAATAAAGAAAATAAAAAAGGAAGGGACGTCCCTTCCTTTTTCTTATTCCATTCTGATGGTATCGCTTTCATGGATACAGCCGTACTCCGCTGGAACAACCGGTACAAAAAGGAAATATGCTTTCAATTTCCTGGAGGGGACAGTCTGGAAACAGCGAATATCCAGGCGCTGCTGTCAGGGACACTGGAGACCTATTCATTTCCGCGTGCGGAGGGGCTCAAATGATTTACGGCTGGGCGCAGGTGATAATTCTGGAATCATTGGAGGGAACCACTCGGCTTCCCGGGGGCACAGTGAGGAAGGTTTCTTCGTCCCATTGGCCGTTGAGGAATTTTTGCATCAGAGAGAGATCGCCGTCCAGCAGGGTATAATTCCAGTGGTAAAAATCGGCGGCGTCCTTGGTGAACTTCTGATGTTCCGGATTGTCAAAAAAAGGCATTTTTATGTAAGCGGCGTTTTGATAGCTTTTGGTCCATCCATTCATATCTTCCAAAAAGTCTTCCAGATCTTCTTCATCGTATCCCTTTTCCCTGTAGAAGGAAATCTGCCTTTGGCAGGAAGCCTCACAGGGCATGTCGGCATTTTCGATCCAGCTTGCCGTATACCAGAAACAACCGGGCAGGGTGTTGAAGTATTCCAGATACCGCTCCTTTGAGCCGAGGAAAAAGGTGATACAGTCGTGTCCCCTGGGAATGACAAGAGGATGACGTTGGCTGTGAAGCCCGGCAATCCCGTTGGAGCACAGGCCGTATCCGATTAAAATGGCGTCAAAGTCCTCATCATTGTAAGGGGAGATCTTATCCCCGTTTCCGCCCAGCTCATTTGTGTGAGGGTCCCGGCCGGATTCTACAGAATCGATCTCGTTTTGAAGGGTCTGCCTTAAAACGTCAGGGGCATTGTGATATCCCTGGCGGATAAAGGTGATGTCAATGTTATTCTGTGACAGGGAAGATAAATAGCACAGTTCCCTGGACATGGATTTGCAGGCGATAAGTTTTAATCTCATAATAAAATAATTCCCTTCAGGCGGCCGCGGAATCTCTACCGATTGCCATAGTGCCGCCGATGTCAGTTTGACGGGGGAGTGATGCGAGCGCGGGAGCGCCGCGACCGGACGGACATGCCGGAAAATGAAAAGGGCTTTCACATGAAAATCCCCCGTTTTGTTGCACTGAACAGATGAATCCTGATTTTACAGTCCCAGTATATCACAGTGGATTCCTGATTTCCATGGAAAAGAGAAAATATGGTGGAGAAGGGCATTCCCTTTGGAAAAATTCTGGTGACAGAAGAGGAAATTATATGATATAATAAGACGCAAAGACTTTATGGCGGCGGTCTGGAAAGCATTGGCAGCGCCGTCGAAAGTATCTGACAAAAAAGCGGAGGCAGGCAGAGGAACGGAGATATTCGCCGCTCCTTCCGAAGAGCCTTATGAGGTGATAAATTTGCTAATACCCCAGGAAAGAATCAGAAATTTCAGTATTGTGGCCCACATCGATCATGGAAAATCCACCCTGGCTGACCGGATTCTGGAGCAGACCAAATCGGTTGCCCTCAGGGATATGTCGGATCAGCTGTTGGATAATATGGAATTGGAGCAGGAACGAGGCATCACTATCAAGGCCCATGCCGTCACCCTGGTCTATCATGCTAAGGATGGACTGGACTACCTTTTTAACCTGATTGACACCCCAGGACATGTAGACTTTAATTATGAGGTATCCCGTTCCCTTGCGGCCTGCGAGGGGGCGATCCTTGTGGTGGACGCCTCTCAGGGGATCGAGGCACAGACCCTGGCGAACACCTATCTGGCCATAGACGCCGGGCTTGAGGTTGTTCCGGTCATCAATAAAATTGATCTGCCCAGCGCCGATCCGGACAGGGTATGTAATGAGATTGAGGATGTAATAGGCATTCCCGCCCAGGATGCCCCGCGTATTTCGGCAAAGGCAGGTGTCAACATTGAAGAGGTGATGGAGCGGGTGGTCCGGGATATTCCGGCACCTTCCGGAGATTCCCAGGCTCCTTTGCAGGCGTTGATTTTTGATTCCTACTATGACCCTTACAAGGGGGTCATTGTTTATGTCAGGATAAAGGAGGGCTCTCTCAAGCCGGGAGATGAAATTTTAATGATGGCCGGGAAATCCAGGTTTACGGTAGTGGAATGCGGCTACCTGAGGGCAACCTCACTGGAGCCCGCCAGCGGGCTGTCGGCGGGGGAGGTCGGATATATCGCCGCCTCAATCAAGACCATCACGGAGGCTATGGTAGGCGACACCGTCACCTTGGCGGACCGGCCGGCCAAGGAGGCGCTTCCCGGTTACCGCAAGGTCAACCCTATGGTATTCTGCGGTATTTATCCAGCGGACGGCGCCCATTACGCCGATTTGCAGGAGGCGCTGGAAAAACTCCAGCTTAACGACGCCTCTCTCTCCTTTGAGGCGGAAACCTCCGTGGCCTTGGGGTTTGGATTCCGCTGCGGCTTTTTGGGGCTGCTGCATATGGAAATCATTCAGGAGCGGCTGGAGCGGGAGTATGATCTCGATTTGATTACCACCGCGCCCAGCGTTATTTACCGCATTACCAAAACCAGCGGAGAGATTGTTTATGTGGACAATCCCACCAATTACCCTGATCCCGCCCTGATTGCCAAGGCGGAGGAGCCTATGACCAACGCCCATATATACACTCCCAGCAGCTATGTGGGGAACATCATGGAGCTCTGCCAGGAACGGCGGGGTATTTTCAGGGATATGAAATATTTGGACACCGACCGTGTAGATCTTCATTACGAGCTTCCTTTAAATGAAATTGTCTACGATTTTTTTGACGCCCTGAAATCCCGTACCAAGGGATATGCGTCCTTTGACTATGAACTGAAGGGCTATGTGGAATCGAGCCTGGTTAAGCTGGACATTATGCTTAACGGAGAAATCGTTGACGCCCTTTCCTTTATTGTCCACGCGGATAAGGCGTATGGAAGGGCGAGAAAGATGGCGGAAAAGCTCAAGGAGCATATTCCGCGCCAGCTTTTTGAGGTTCCGATTCAGGCGTGTATCGGCGGCAAAATTATCGCCCGTGAAACGGTCAAGGCCATGAGGAAGGATGTTTTGGCCAAGTGCTACGGCGGCGATATCACCAGAAAGAAAAAGCTGCTGGAAAAGCAGAAGGAAGGCAAGAAGAGAATGCGGCAGCTGGGGAGTGTCGAGGTGCCGCAGGAGGCTTTTATGTCGGTGCTCAAGCTGGATGAGTGACAGGTAAGCAAAGGGTCAAAAAGGCGGGAAGAGGGCAGGTCGCTTCTCCCGCCTTTTGCGCGTTTTCTCCCGGTATAAAAGGTGAAAGAAAAAAGCGGGCGGCCAACAACGGGGGGAAGAGAGTGGTTAGGGACTTCAGGAAAAAGAAGAAAACCTGGAGGGGCCTCCTATTAAGACTGCCGCAGCTTTCAATAAATGGGGATGACAAACAGAAATGGCATTGAAAAGAAATAGTACCGCGCTGTAAGGCTGCGGAAAAACATTTGCTGAAAATGGGCCATAGCCAAGAGAGAAGGAGCTATAGCGATTGGCCGGTGAAAGGCACGCGGAAGAAAATAGTGCGCTGAAAAGGAGAATACGCTTATGGAATTTTTGGGATTATATCTGCACATCCCCTTTTGCAATGGAAAATGCCCTTACTGCGATTTTTATTCAGTCCACCCTACAGAGGAACTGATGGACGCCTATACAGACGCCTTGTGTAAGTCCATAGGAGATTGGGGAGAAAAGGCAGAGGGAAGGCCGCTGGATACCATCTATTTTGGCGGCGGCACGCCCAATCTGCTGGGGGCCGCGCGGCTGTCGGAAATTTTGGAACGGGTTGGGCGGAGCTTTTGCGTGGAGAAAAACGCCGAGATCACCCTGGAGGCCAATCCGACGGCCCTTTTGGAAGGCGAGCTTCCCGTGCTCCGGCAAAGGGGGGTCAACCGCTTGTCGTTGGGAATGCAGTCCTCCCATGGGAGGGAACTGTCTTTTTTAGGAAGAAAACACACTGTTGACGATGTCCCGAAGGCGGTGGAATGGGCCCGCCGGGCGGGTTTTGACAATATCTCCCTGGATTTGATGCTCGCGCTGGAGGGACAGACGCCCAAAGAGGTGAAGGAATCAGCCGCCCGCTGCCGGGAATGGGGAGCGGATCATGTATCGGCCTACCTTTTAAAGGTGGAGGAGGGAACTCCCTTTTATCAAAAATGGATTGAAGGGATCCTCCGCCTGCCGGGGGAGGAGGAAGGGCGGGAGCTTTACCTGACCGCCTGCCGGTGTTTAGAGGACGGCGGTTACCGGCAGTATGAAATCTCCAATTTCGCGGTGCGGGGAAAAGAGAGCCGGCATAATCTCCGGTATTGGGATGACCGGGAATATCTGGGACTGGGAGCGTCGGCTCATTCTTTTTGGGCGGGCAGGCGGTTTTATTATCCCCGGGATATTATGGGCTTTATAGGCGGAAAAGAGCCTGTTCCCGACGGAGAAGGGGGAGGTTATGAGGAATATGCCATGCTCCGTTTCCGCCTGTCGGAGGGACTGACGGAAACGGGAAGCAGGGAGCGGTTTGCCCGCCCGATTCCGAAAGTTTACCGCGCCAGGGCTCAACGGTATGCCAAGGCGGGGCTTTTGCAGTCGGATGCAGCCGGGATCCGTTTGACCCGGGAGGGTTTCCTCGTTTCCAACACCCTGATCGGGGAAATCCTTTTTCCAACTCCCGAAGGGATAAGGTTGTGATGGGGATTCCGGTTCTTTTCCAGGGGGCTTCACTGAGAAAAAACGTGGATAGGAAATTTTTCGCTATTCTGAATGGTGGAGAGAAATGAGGAAGAAACAGCATAATGGTAACAAAGGAATTTCCAGTTTTTCTATGAATATGAAAAGGAATAGGTGGCGGTTTATCGAAGGTGTCCAGTGAAAAAAGAAAAAAGATACATAATTTTTGTCTGTCCTTGGATAAAAAGAAAGGGCAGGAAGGTGAAAGATAAGTGTGAGAAGCATGGGGCGCAGGTTATTCCGTTCCTTCTTATGTTTATGTAGGAAGAAAACCGCGAAAATTCAAAATTTCACAATTAGTTTACAAATGAAATATTGACAATACCGTCAGATGATGGTAAATTAATAATTAAGTTAGCACTCAAAAGTCAAGAGTGCTAAAACCCAGTGGAGGTGAGGTTATGGCGCTGGGAAATTTTGGAGAAAGAAAGAAAAGAATATTAGAAGCAATTGTTCGGGCGTATGTGGCCACAGGGGAGCCTGTGGGTTCTAAAATGCTTTGTGAAATGCTTGGGAATACAGTCTCCTCCGCGACCATCCGCAATGAGATGGCGGAGCTGGCTGAATATGGTTTTTTGGAACAGCCCCATACTTCTGCCGGACGGATTCCTTCCCATCTGGGGTATAGGTTTTACATCGACAAGCTCATGGGAAAGACGGTACTGCCCGAAAAGGAGCGCAGCCTGATTGACACCATGCTGATGGATTTCAATAGCGATCCGGAACGACTTCTGGAGGAGGCTTCCCAGGCTTTGGCTTCGGCGACCAAGCTTGCTGCGGTGTCCACCACTCCGGCCAGCGACAACGCGGTAATCCGCAGCATCCAGCTGGTGCCTACCGGAAGGCGTTCGGCGCTGATTGTGCTGATGACATCCTCGGGAGTGATGAAAAACCGCCTTTGCCGGTGTGATTTTGATCTTACGCCCGAGCTTTTGAGGGTGGTTTCCAGGCTTTTGGGAGATAAATTTACCGGGAAGCTTCTGGGAGAAATTACCTTGGCTTATATACAAACCTTGGCGGCTTCTCTGGGGAGTTTGGCGTTTATGATATCGCCGGTGCTGATGGCCGTTTTTGAGGCGGTAAAGGATGCCTCGGCCTCGGATGTCTGTTTGGAGGGGCAGGCGAATCTGTTGGTATATCCCGACTTTGACGGGGGAAGCGCCAGGAGGATCATGGAGTTTCTAAACCGAAGGGGAGAGCTCGCCAATCTTCTCAATAAGAAGAAAGGCAGTCTGCAAATTTTGGTAGGCAGTGAAAATGACATTCCGGAGCTCGCATATTCCAGCCTTGTGGTAGCAAAATATACCATAAATGGTCAGGAAGCAGGTTCCATTGGAATTATCGGCCCAACAAGGATGGATTACGCTCACGCGGTGGCTAGCCTGGAATATTTGGCTGATGCGGTAGGAAAGATTTTGACCGATGTCCTGAAAAATGATGAATAATAAGACGGCGGAGGAAATTCCGCTGGAGGCGAAAGGGGCGCTGGAAATGCCGGAAAAAGATAAAAAACTCAAAAAGAAAAAAGAGGACGAAAAGGAGCCGGTGGAAACCAACGGGCAGGAGGCTCAGGAAGCGGACGAAGCGGCAAAGGAGGTTCAGCAGGAAAAAATTGAGGAGCTGAACAAAAAAATTGCCGAACTGGAAAAAGAGGTGGAAAAGCAAAAGGATTTGTTCCAGAGGACGGCGGCGGAATATGATAATTACCGCAAGCGCACCGCTCGGGAGATGGGAGCGCTTTCCCAGGATATCAAGGCGGAAACCCTTAAGGAGCTTCTTCCCATCGCGGATAATATCGAACGGGCGATTGCCGTCCAGGAAGCGCGGGAGCAGGATATCCGCAGAGGTGTGGAAATGGTGGCCAACCAAATCAGCGCCGCTTTTTCCAAGCTTGGGGTGGAGGCTATTGAGGCGACCGGCGTCGAATTTGATCCCACGATTCACAATGCGGTCATGCATGTGGAGGATGAAGAGGCCAAGGAAAACCAGGTAGTTGAAATGTTCCAGAAGGGCTACAAAATCGGGGATAAAATCCTGCGTCACGCCATGGTAAAGGTGGCAAATTAAGAAAAAATTGTTTCCGTCAGGAATCAACATAAAATTTCAGAAATTCACCGCAATGATATGGAGGTAATAAATTATGGCAAAAACAATCGGTATTGATCTTGGTACAACAAATTCCTGTGTAGCAGTTATCGAAGGCGGCGAGCCGGTCGTTATCCCAAATCCGGAAGGGGCGAGAACCACCCCCTCTGTCGTGGCGTTTTCCAAGGCAGGGGAGAGAATGGTCGGTCAGGTGGCAAAACGCCAGGCTATCACAAATCCTGAGCGCACCATTGCTTCCATCAAGCGACATATGGGCAGCGATTACCGTGTGACCATCGATGATAAGGCATATTCCCCCCAAGAGATTTCGGCGATGATCCTGCAAAAGCTGAAGGCGGATGCGGAAGCTTATTTGGGAGATACCGTCACCTCGGCGGTTATCACAGTTCCCGCCTACTTCACCGACGCGCAGCGTCAGGCAACAAAGGATGCGGGTAAAATCGCCGGACTGGATGTAAAGCGTATTATTAACGAGCCCACCGCGGCGGCCCTTTCCTATGGCATTGATAAGGAAGAGGAACAGAAGGTCATGGTATATGATTTAGGCGGCGGTACCTTCGACGTTTCCATCATTGAGATGGGAGACGGTGTTCAGGAGGTTCTGGCAACTAACGGTGACAACCATTTGGGCGGCGATGACTTTGACCAGTGTGTCATCGACTGGATGGTCGACAGCTTCAAGAAGGAAACCGGCATTGACCTGAGCAACGACAAGATGGCCATGCAGCGTTTGAAGGAGGCTGCCGAGAAAGCGAAAATTGAGCTTTCCGGCGTGACCACTTCTCAGATTAACCTTCCGTTTATTACTGCTGACGCGACTGGGCCGAAGCATTTGGATATGACCTTGACAAGAGCAAAGTTTGACGAGTTGACCGCCCATCTGGTTCAGAGAACCATGGGGCCGGTGCGCCAGGCACTGAGTGATTCAGGCTTGTCCATTGGTGAAATCAATAAGGTCCTCATGGTGGGCGGTTCCAGCCGTATTCCCGCCGTTATTGAAGCAGTTAAGAGCCTGACAGGAAAGGATCCCTTCAAGGGTATCAATCCTGATGAGTGCGTTGCCATCGGCGCGGCGATTCAGGCCGGCGTTCTGGGCGGGGAGGGTCAGGGCATGCTGCTGCTGGATGTTACTCCACTTTCCCTGGGTGTTGAGACCAAGGGAGGTATTTCTACCAAGATTATCGAGAGAAACACCACGATTCCCACCAAGAAGAGCCAGATCTTCTCCACTGCGGCCAATAACCAGACGTCGGTTGAAGTCCATGTGCTGCAGGGCGAGCGTGAATTCGCAAAGGATAACAAGACTTTGGGCATGTTCCATCTGGATGGCATTCCGGCGGCTCCCGCAGGCGTGCCTCAGATTGAAGTTACCTTCGATATTGACGCCAACGGCATCGTCCATGTTTCCGCTAAGGAGCTGGGCACTGGTAAGGAGCAGAGCATTACCATCACATCCAACTCCAATATGAGCAAGGAGGATATTGATAAGGCTGTCCGTGAAGCGGAGCAGTTCGCCGCGGAGGATTCCAAGCGCCGTGAGGTGGTGGATGCCAAAAATGCGGGCGAGAGCATGGTGTATTCTGTTCAGAAATCCTTGGAGGAGCTGGGAGACAAGGTTTCCGCTGATGAGAAATCCGCGATTCAGGCTAAATCCGACGCTCTGAGCGAGGCCATTAAGGGCGACGACGCGGCAGCCATCAAGGCGGCTACGGAGGAATTGCAGAAGGCTTTCTATCCTGTCTATGAGAGAATTTCCAAGGAGGCGGGCGCGGCTGCCGGCGCGCAGCCGGGGCCTGACGGCGGAAATGTTCCTCCTCAGGGCGGCAGCGATGGCAATGTTTACAATGCCGACTATAAGGATGTAGACGATAGCAAAAAATAATCGGAACAGGCGGCAGGTTTGCGAGGAGGATGAGGATCATCCTCCTCGTCATGTTGCCTGTCTGTAGTTACTGGTGGAATGATTTTTAAGAAGCGCGGGAGTTGATTACCATTGGCTGAGAAGAGAGATTACTACGAGGTATTGGGAGTTGCCCGGGGTGCTTCTGACGATGAAATTAAAAAGGCATATCGGAAACTTGCAAAAAAATATCATCCGGATCTGCATCCAGGGGATAAGCAGGCGGAGCAGAATTTCAAAGAAGTCAATGAAGCTTATGAGGTTCTTTCCGATAAGGAAAAACGGTCGCGGTATGATCAATTCGGCCATGCGGGCGTCGACCCCAACTATGGGGCAGGGGCCGGAGGTTATGGCTCCTATGGCGGAGGTATCGACATTGACGATATTTTCGGAAGTATCTTCGGGGGCTTCGGAGGGTTCGGCGGCCAGCGGCGTTCCAATCCCAACGCGCCGCGGCGGGGTTCCGATATTGAGGCTAGTGTTACAATTTCATTTGAGGAAGCGGCCAAGGGCTGCAAAAAAACAGTGGAATACAGTTGTGTGGACAGCTGTTCCGACTGCGGCGGAACTGGAGCGGCAAAGGGAACGTCGTCAAAGACCTGTCCTGACTGCGGCGGAACCGGACAGGTGCGGGTGACGCAGAGAACCCCCTTTGGAACTGTCCAGACCCAGAGAAACTGCGATCGGTGTCACGGCACTGGCAAAGTGGTCGATACGCCCTGCCGCAGCTGCAACGGTACCGGACGTGTCCGGCGGCAGCGTAAGGTGGAGGTCAATATTCCGGCGGGAATTGATGACGGCCAGGCCATGAGCGTTGGAGGGCACGGAAACGCGGGTGTCAACGGCGGGCCGGCCGGGGATCTTCTTTTAGAGGTCAGAGTGCGTCCCCACGCCATCTTTGAACGCAGGGGAAACGACGTTTGGTGCGAGGTTCCCATCACCTTTGTGCAGGCTGCCTTGGGCGGCGAGATTGTTGTCCCTACTCTGGATGGCAAAGTGGCTTATAGCGTTCATGAAGGAACCCAGCCGGGAGATGTATTTAAGCTCAAGGGCAGGGGAATTCAGAGCCTCAACAGCCGGACAAAGGGCGATCAATATGTCAGGGTGACGGTTGAGGTGCCTAAAAATCTGACGGAAAAGCAAAAGGAAATCCTTAAACATTTTGATGAGCAGACGGGTGAGAAAAATTACCAAAAGCGCAAGGGATTCTTTAATGTTCTCAAGGATCTGTTCGGTAATCCATAAAAAGGGACTGCTCACATTTTTGAGCCTTTCGCCAAATTTTGGATCCGGCACAGCGGCATAGTCAATGATTTGGCTATGCCTTTTTGTTGTTTCCGCTGTTTTCGTGGCTTCTGATTGCTTTTCTGACCGGATTTCAGATACTCCGCCGTGGGTTTATAGATACATAATATACCGGTTTTTATCATCGTGAGTCATGCTGGTACCATCTTCAAACTGCTGACCACTTCTTAATATATGAAGATGAAGGCATCACAGGAAGCGTGTCATCGTACGGTTCGGATAAGCCGACTGTTCGCTGGTCACAGATTGTCCGGCCGGAAAAGATAGGGGGAAGTTTCCATAGCGAGGCTTGAGCGTTGTTAAGAAAGGATGTTCCAACGGGAGTATCGGAAGAAAAATGTTGAGTCTTTATGACGGCTATTCTTATAAACTGAGAAGGCGTCTTTCCTCCAAAAGAATTGACAAAAAGAGGTAAGAGGGAATATAATATCGATATATGATATCGTTTTATGATATTATGCGGAAAGGAACATTGTCCATGCCGAAAAGGAAACTGGAAATACTGACGGAGTCTATGTTTTATGTCCTTATGGCCCTCATCCGCAGGCCCATGTGCGGAATTGAGATCTCTGCCTTTGTGGAACAGAAAACACGTGGTGCTCTGCGCCTGGGGCCGGCAACCCTGTATACCATCCTAGGGAAATTTGATAAGGAAGGCTATATTCGTGAAATTGAGATTGAAGGGCGCAGGCGGACCTATGAAATTACCCCGAGGGGAGAGAATGCCTACCACGGGGAGCTGGAACGGCTGATACGGTGCGTTGCCGATGCCCAGAGCGAGGAAATGAACGCCTGTTCCCAGCTGCGTCCGGCACAACTGCCAAGCCTGTAGAAACATAGGAAGAGAGAGGGAGAGAGCTATGGGGGATTCGGAAGAAAAGAAAAAATACGCGTGGCGTTTTCCGCCCTGTCCGGGTTATGATATAGAAGGGACGGAAAGCTGGCTGGAAAGCATGGCGGAGCAGGGGCTTGTCTTGAGCGAGGAAGGATTTTTTGCGGGATTTGTCCGGTTTGAACGGACGAAGGGCAGACGGATACGGTACCGGTTAGAAGCAGCTTCCAAACGGGGCGGCCTCTTCTCGGATCAGGAGGACGGGCCGGAGGGGGAACAGCTTTCCCTGAGTGAGGCTTCGGGATGGCGGTTTGTCACCCGTCGGGGAGACTTTTTTGTTTTTTGCACAGAGAATCCCCGTGCGGTGGAACTGCATACCGATCCGGGAGTGCAGGCCATCGCCGTCAATATGATCCGGCGGCGTGCGGCGGGAGATGTCCTGTGTTTGCTTGTGTGGATTGCGTTCTATTTCTTTTTCCTCGGAAGCAGGATGCCCCTGGCGGCTTTTCTTCAGCTTGGAACCCCTCTCTCCCTTCTGGGATATGCGCTTTTGATATGGTCTGTTTTCAGTTCCCTGGCCTCAGTCCTGCATCTGCGCCGCTTATGGAAGCGGCTGCGCGCCGGCCGGCCGCCGGATCACCGCAAAAACTGGAAGAAACGTGCCCACAGATACCGGGTTTCTTTGGCCGCCTACCTCTGTCTGCTCCTTGTCTGGGGCGGCTTTCTTTTTTCCGAATGGCATGTGGAGATGGCTGGGAAAAATGAGATTCCCTTAGAGAACGGCGGGGAGGATATTCCCTTTGCGACACTGGAGGATTTAGCCTCTGGCGGGACATTTGTGAGGAAAGACGCCGAATACGGAAATATAATCACCCGACGGGCAGACTGGCTGGCTCCGGAAATGATTTCCCTTTCCGAAAACGGGATCCTTTATCTAAAGGACGGACGGGTCATCAGCGGGGGGATCCGGGTAGATTATTACGAAACCCTTGCGCCCTGGATGGCGCGAGAATTGGCCCGAGAATATGAGGCTCATGATCGGCGTTTCTATAAGGAAAATTTCATAGAGATGGAAATCCCTCAGGAGCTGGAAGGAGACAGGGTGGCGGTATACAACGCCATATTTCCAACCGTTATCCTTTCGGAGGGAAACCGGATGATACGGTACTGCTTTTATCAGAATACGGACGCCGCCCCTATTTCTTTGGAGGAATGGACCGATGTTGTGTTGGACAGCGTTGGAAGGCAAAACAGCGGAACCGTGTGAAAAAGGAATGTTTCTCCAGGGTGCTGACGGCGGTATCTTTCTATCGCCCCAAATAAAGTAGACATGGAGAATTTTTTGCTTTATAATAATATTGTTGGAAAACTCCATTGGAGCAGTTTCCTCCGCTTCGTCAGGGAAAATGTGTCGGGGTTCATTCCTGCGGGACGATGAAGTAAATTGACGGTGAAAACCGTGGTTTTTAAGCCGTGGCAAGGATTAGGGAGATGCTGGTTCGGCAGGGGTCAGAAGATTTATCAGAGAAAAAATCGCCGCAAATTATATTGGGGAGGAAGATAAGTGGACTGGACAGAGGTTTCAATTTCAGTGCCGGCCAAGGATATTGACCGGGCGGGCGATATTGCCCAGATGGTGGTACCCTATGGGATTTATATTGAGGACTATTCACATTTGGAGGAAGAGGCTCGGGAGATCGCCCACATCGATCTCATTGACGAGGATTTGCTGGCGAAGGACAGAACCAAGGGGATTATTCATGTATATCTGAGCCCCGAGGCTTCCCCGGCGGAAGCCCTTGCCTTCTTGTATGAACGGTATTCCTCTGAAGGGATAGCCCATGAAATTTCCACGTCGAGCATCAATGAAGCGGACTGGGCAAATGAATGGAAGCAGTATTTCAAGCCGTTGGAAATTGGGGGAAAGCTGGTGATCCGTCCCACCTGGGAGGAATATGAGAACCGGGAGGGAAGAAAGGTTCTGAGCATCGATCCCGGAATGGCTTTCGGCACGGGAGGACACGCGACTACCCGCCTGTGTCTGGAAACAATGGAAAGGTACATCCGCCCGGATGTCAACGTCCTGGATTTGGGCTGCGGCAGCGGTATTTTGTCCATTGCGGCTCTCCTGCTGGGGGCCAAAACCGCTACCGGCGTGGATATCGATTCCCTGGCCGTGAAAACCGCGGTGGAAAACGGGAAAATCAACGGTTTTTCCGAACCCCAATATCACATGCTGGAGGGAAATCTCACCGACAAGGTGAGCGGGCAGTTTGAGGTTGTGGTGGCCAATATCGTGGCCGATGTTATCATCTTGTTTTGTAAGGACGTCTGCCGCTTTATGAAACCGGAGGGCGTATTCATTACCTCTGGGATTATTGATACAAGGGAAAAAGATGTTTTGCAGGCCTTTGAGATGCACGGTCTTGCCGTAACCGAACGGCATGAAAATGAGGGCTGGCTGAACTTTGTCTGTCGCAGAAAATAGGTGTATTCGTTGTTAACATAATGTTGAGCTTTAGTTTAAAAAAAGTTAACAGGCCCTTAACAACATATTCGCAACCCAAAACTATAATATAACTGTACTCAAGAGTTGGAGCCGCACCAACGAGAGTATATTTGTTCAACCCCTCCTCAATATACCCCTCAAGCAAAAGAAAAAAACCGGGTGTTAAGCCCGGTTTTTTTCTTTTGTCTGAAAACCACCAGGACGGCGGCAAAAGGCAAATAGGAAATAAAGGCAGCCGGCAGAAAGAGAGTCCACCTATCCGGGCTTCCTGCTGTGGAGCATCCGCGAAAGCATAACAAATTTGCGAGCAGGACTCGAAATGGAACAAATATTTATTGAAAAGGAAAAATGGAATCCAACCGGGATGATTTGCGCTTCTGAAGGGAATAAAGAAAAATTTTCACAGTCCTAAAGGAAGAAGGAGGGAGAGGTCTATGGGGGCGGCCGTCAGGGGGCTGCCTTAGAAGAATGGGAAAGCTTCCTTTTTTGCTTTTGCTCTCCCATTCTCTGGCGATGAAAAACGAAATCAGAGAGAAACAGGGTGAGGACTATCCACAGATATAAGTCCTCTGAGAAAGAAACAGCCCCAATTGGCAAATTGGTATAGAAAAATGAGAAAATCCCTTCTGTGGGACAGTATCGGGATCCTACGGGATAGATTCGTTCTGGAAAATCGGATGAGCCTCTCTTGGAATTCGGAAAAATCAGAATCGGATCGATAAACCTATTCTGATTGAAGATGAGAAGGTTTGTCACTTTATTTTTTAAGAGATTCTTTTTCCTGACAAGGAGTGAAATACCGTAATATCGTACCACCCCCCGCAGGTTTGATTTCCGGCAAGTTTTTTTGTGAACGGGGATATCTTTTCGGATAGAAAAAGTCCCCCTGATACAGAACCTTCGTGTTCCTGTATCAGGAGGGCTTTGGACGATTGTCTGCTTTAAGATATCTTTGTTCGGGAAGGCGTTGCGCCAGGGATGACTTTTATCAGTGAATTTATGTGGGCTGTTATTGATAATGTCTTTTCAGGATGGGCTGTTTTTCGTCCAGCAGTTATTCTTCCATCAAACGCCCTAAAAAGGCGGAGGCGGTCTGCGCCAGCTTAATATCCGCGTCGTTGGGCATGTTTCCCGAATCCCCCAGAAGCATTACAACCGCGCCGGTTACATCTCCCGCGGCGATAATCGGGGCCGCTACTGCGGCCGGACGATCCAGCCCTTCCACCGGGAGAAGGCTTTTCTGTTCGCTGGGGGAAGCAGTATAGATTTTTCGGGATTCAATGAGATCCTCCATGGCGCTGCTAATGCGGCGTTCCAGATATTCCTTGCGGGAAACCCCGGCGGAGGCGACCACATGATCACGGTCGCTGACAATACAGGGGAGGCCGGACGCCTTGGAAAGGACTTCGGCATATTGGGATGCGAAAGGGGACATTTCCCCAATGGGGGAATACTTTTTGAATACGACTTCACCGTCGGTATCGGTGAAAATCTCCAGTGGATCCCCTTCCCGAATCCGCATGGTTCTTCTAATCTCCTTTGGTATGACAACGCGACCAAGGTCGTCGATTCTTCTAACAATGCCCGTTGCTTTCATTTTTTTTCCTCCAAACACATTGATAATTTTATTTAAAGAAAGGGCGGGGAGCAGGAACCGGTGAGCTGTGTCCGGAAGGTTCCCAAGTTTCTGCCGCCAACATTTTCAAAAATATTATCTGTATATTGGCAATTTTTATACCCAAAAAAACACTTTTTTATTTTTGGGAGAGCTCGGAGGAGAAAAAGCAAACTATCTACTTAGATATGTGGATAAATATTTTTTATGAAAGATTTTTAGAAGAATAATTCGTCATAAGTGATATTTAAGATGGATTTTATTAGTTTGATTTCATCAGGATAAATATGCCTTTGTGCCACTTCAATTTTTGCAAGTGCGCTCCGCGAAATATCGCAACCTAGGATCTGAAGTTTACGGATAATTGTTCCTGCGTCATATTTTGCTTCTGACGAAACTCCCGGATTCTCTTTCCCATTTTTTTCGTAGTCAATGTTCAAATAAATTCCTCCAATGTTAAAAATAAGTCATTGACTTCATTGTAAAGAGGAAAATATTAATATGATTAAGCGAATATCTGAGGGGATGAAACAACTCTATATGGAAATAAAAAATGATAAAACTAACTCTAATTTTGAAGAACAATATGAGATAATGAAAGAAACATATGAAAAATATCAGGAATATTTTGAATTTGTAATTAATCTATCCGGCTCTTTCAAGACATATTCAGAAAATATGGGGAATTAAAAAAGATATGAAAAGGCAATTAAATAAATTTTCCAATATATTTGATGAAGTTCCCGCTCATCCTTATTTGAATTTTTTGCCTGGAGATAACGCAGAGAAAGAAAAGGAAAAAACAAATCCAAGCGGCCCTAGGATATGATTTGTTATTTTTTTATCAATTTGACAGTTTTCACCTTCCATTGTCTTTTAAAATCTACAGTTCTTTCTGGAAAAAGAATTTGATTTTTTCTCCCCTTTCGCCTATAATAAGATTAGATTATTATCAAGGAGGAAATAGAAAATGCTAGTTTCTGCAAAAGAAATGCTGACAAAGGCCAAGGCGGGGAAATATGCGGTCGGACAGTTCAACATCAATAACCTGGAGTGGACCAAGGCTGTTCTGCAAACAGCCCAGGAAAATCAGTCTCCTGTGATTTTGGGTGTTTCAGAGGGCGCTGGAAAGTATATGTGCGGCTACAACACTATCGTGGGAATGGTCAATGGTATGCTGGAAACTCTGAAAATCACTGTTCCCGTTGCCCTACATCTGGATCACGGCAGCTATGAGGGCGCTTATGCCGCGATGGAAGCTGGTTTTTCCTCCGTTATGTTTGACGGCTCTCACTATTCTATAGAAGAAAATATTGAAAAAACAAAAGAAATTATCCGCAGCGCCAATGAAAAGGGGATTTCTGTGGAGGCTGAGGTCGGCGCCATCGGCGGCGAAGAAGACGGCGTAATCGGCGGCGGTGAGGTGGCGGATCCTAAGGAATGCAAGCAGATTGCGGATCTGGGCGTTACCATGCTGGCTGCGGGTATTGGCAATATTCATGGAAAATACCCCGCAAACTGGAAAGGCCTGAATTTTGAAGTTTTGGCGGAAATTCAGAAGCTTACCGGCACAATGCCTCTGGTTCTTCACGGAGGCACAGGAATTCCCGCCGATATGATTAAGAAGGCGATTTCTCTGGGTGTTTCCAAGATTAATGTGAATACCGAGTGCCAGCTCTCTTTCGCGGAAGCAACACGCAAATACATTGAGGCCGGCAAGGACTTGGAGGGTAAGGGCTTTGACCCCCGCAAGCTCTTGGCTCCCGGCTTTGAGGCGATTAAGGCTACAGTAAAGGAAAAGATGGAGCTCTTTGGTTCCATTCAAAAGGCTTGAGGCTTTCCGGCGGCAAACTGAATTAAAAAACCGGCGTGGAGAAATTCTTTCCCGCCGGTTTTTCTGTATCCCATTTTCCAGATATGAATGACAAGACTCCGGGAGAAATGGGGAAAGGGACGGCAGAGAAAGAAGCTTGGGGATGGTTAATGACAAACCCCCTGTGGCATGGTATAATAATCACGCGAAGAGTGATTATCAAGGAGTTTCGCTTGCCGGCCAAACAGCGGCCGATATCCAGTTGAAGCTGAACCGAAAGACATCCGGGCTGGTTCAGGATTATGATATAATACCAGAAGAAAAGGAATGGAGAAAATTCCTCAAACAGGATGGTGTCATGATTGGCAATACAGAAAAATGATATAGTGACCTTGAAGATTACGGGAACCACGTCGGAAGGAAATGGTGTGGGACGGCATGAGGGAATGGCGGTGTTTATTCCCGCGGCGGCGGAAGGGGATGAGCTGAAGGCAAGAATTGTCAAGGTGAATAAAAACTATGCCTTTGGCAGAATTGAGGAGATTTTGAAGCCTGCCCCGTGGCGGCAGGACAGCGACTGTCCACAGTTTCCAAAATGTGGTGGATGCGCGTTCCGGCATATCATTTATAAAAAAGAGCTGGAGATCAAAGAGAAGAGGGTGGAAGAATGCCTGCGGCGGATCGGCGGTTTTGAGGAGTTCGCGGTAAATCCGATCATCGGAGCAGAGTTCCCCGACGGCTACCGCAACAAGGCGCAGCTGCCTGTTGGAACGTCGCCGGAGGGAGGTATGGAGGCGGGATTCTACGCCGCCAGAAGCCACCGGATGATTCCCTGCCGTGACTGTAAGCTTCAGCCTAAGATGTTTTCAGAGATTGCCGCGAAGTTCCTCCAATGGTGCGGGGAAAAAGGGATAGAGCCCTATGATGAGGCAAAGGGGAAGGGCCGGCTGCGTCATCTTTATCTGCGGCAGGCGAAGCCGTCAGGGAAAATTATGGTCTGCGCTGTGGTCAACGGCAATGGGATTCCGGGGGAAAAGGAATTGGCTGAGGAATTGTCCCGCGGTTTTCCACAGATTGAAAGCTTTGTGATAAACTCCAACCGGGAACAGACCAATGTCATTCTGGGAAAAAAGTGCCGTACGGTGTTTGGAAAGGGATATCTCACTGATACCTTATGCGGCCTCTCCTTTGATATTTCCCCCTTGTCCTTTTATCAGATCAACCATGATCAGGCCCAGCGGTTGTATGAAATCGCGGCCTCCTATGCGGGACTGACAGGAAAAGAGCTTCTGCTGGATCTTTACTGCGGAACAGGCACTATCGGCCTTTCCATGGCGAGACAGGCAGAAAAGCTGATTGGGGTGGAAATTATCCCTGAGGCGGTGGAAAATGCGAAAGAAAATGCGGCGAAGAACGGCATAAAAAACTGCGAGTTTTTTTGTGCCGACGCCTCGCAGGCGGCAAAGCAGCTGGCAGAGCGGGGAGAAAGGCCGGGTGTGGTTGTCCTGGATCCTCCCAGAAAGGGCTGCGGAGAGGGGCTGATCCAGGTGATCAGCCGGCAGATGAAGCCTGATAGAATCGTCTATGTTTCCTGCGATCCGGGGACTTTGGCAAGGGACGCGCGCCTTTTCTGTGAAGAGGGCTACTGCCTGAGGAAAGCGGTTCCGGTGGATATGTTTCCCAGAACGGCCCATGTGGAGACGGTTGTTCTTTTGTCCAGAATGTAATCATGATAATATGGTCGTCTGCGTTCCTCCATAAAAAGGAAAATGCGGCGAATTGAATAAGGAAAGGATTTCAGGAAGTTTCATGAAAGTTTTGATTTTATCCTGTAATACCGGAGAAGGACATAACGCGGCGGCCCGCGCCATCAGGGAACAGCTTGCGGCGCGGGGGCATGAGACGGAGATTTTGGATATGATGATGCTGTCCGGCAAACGAGCGTCACGGATGGTGGGAGGGGCTTATGTCAACATGGTAAAGTATGTGCCCGTGCTGTTCCGGGGGCTGTATCGGCTGGGAAGCGCTATCAGCTCCTCCGAAAGGAAATCGCCGGTCTTTTACGCCAACAGCCTTCTTGCCAAACATCTGGCCGCGTATTTGGAAGAGCATCCCTTTGACATAGTGGTCACCACCCATCTCTTCCCGGCTGAGACGATGACCTATATGAAACACCATAAAATGCTCGGCATTCCTGCTGTGGCTGTAGCGACAGACTATACCTGTATTCCCTTTTGGGAGGAAACAGATTGTGATTTTTATGTTATTCCCCATCCTGACTTGGCGCGGGAATTTGAAGAAAGAGGGGTGCCTGCTGAGAAGCTTCTTCCCATGGGAATTCCGGTCAGCCCTCGTTTTTCCAGGAGAAAGGAAAAACAAGAGGCCCGCAGGGAGTGCGGCCTGCCGGAGGAGGGGCTGATTTATCTGGTTATGAGTGGGAGCATGGGATTTGGCAAGGTTCATCTTTTTGCGACAATGCTTGAGAAACAGTGCGGCTGCGGCGAACATATTGTGATTATCTGCGGGCATAACGTCAGTATGATGAAAACGCTTCAGCGGCAGTTCCGAGGGAATTCAAGGGTTCATATCATCGGCTTTACCGACAAGGTAGCCGATTATATGGACGCTTGTGACGTGATTTTTACAAAACCGGGAGGTTTGAGCAGTACAGAGGCCGCGGTTAAGCGGATCCCTATTGTCCATACCTCCCAGATTCCCGGCTGTGAAACGAAGAATCTGGAATTCTTTACAAGCAGAGGATTGTCGGTAGCGGCGCATAAAATCAGAGATCAGGTTTCCTGCGGTACGCGGCTGGCGAGGGAAGAGGATAAGAGGAAAGAAATGATTTCGGCGCAGGGGGAAACGATCAATCCCTGCACAGCGCAGGAGATCGCCGGCTTTCTTGAACGTATTTCCACTCAGGGAAACAGTCATAATCCCTGATAATGAGAATCCAGTGGAATAAAGATGGGGTGGAGGAAATCGTAAGATGAAATTATTGCTCAAACAGAGAATTTTTACTTGGTTTGACAGCTACGACATTTATGATGAGGAGGGGAATGCGGCCTTTATTGTCAAGGGAAGGCTTTCCTGGGGGCACCGTTTGGAGATTTTTAATGGAAAAGGAGAATACCTGGGGCAGATCAAAGAGGAAATTATCAGCTTTATGCCCCGTTTTTCCTTATATCAGGGAGAAAATTATTTTGGCTCTATTCGGAAAAAATTTACCTTCCTCAAGCCGGTATTTACTTTGGACTGTAATGGATGGCGGATTGAGGGGGACTGGCTGGAATGGAATTACAGAATTGCCGACAGCACAGGGCAGCCGGTGGCCTATATCTCCAAAGAGGTGCTGAACTGGTCGGATACCTATGCCCTGGATATCGGGGACAGCCGGGACGCCCTGCGCTGTCTGATGATTGTCCTTGCCATTGACGCCGCCAAATGCTCTAACTGATATGATGTCCCTTTCCCCTGATAAAATGGGTTAAGGCTGGGTGATATTTTATCCCGTTGCGGGAACACACAGAAGGGATGAGATGGCAGAAAACTGTCAGAAATATTCCGATGGCCGGGATTGTATTCCGGAAGGTTTTGCCTGTTATATGGGAATAAAGAGAGAAAACAGAGAAGGCATAAGTTTGGACAGAGCATTTCCCTTTGGAAAATTCAGAACTTTCTATAGCTGAAAATTGCAGGAGAAAAAGGAATGGCGCTTGAAAATTTGATGGAATCCGTTATAATGTTATAGATTGTACAAATTTATTAAATGTTGAGCCGCGGATTGGATTTTTAGACGGCGGAATGATAGGCTTGACGGCGTGGCGGCTGAGGCTCGCTGTGCGGAAGGCTTTTAATCTTTTAGAGTGATGTTCGAAAGGCCAATTACAGCGGTAAAGCCAAAAGAAAAACGGGAGAAGGGGTATTGAGGTGAAAGCGGCAGAACAGGGACTTAATGGAGGAAGGGATAAATTCAGATCTCGGATGGGATTTGTCATCGCCTGCGTGGGATCGGCGGTTGGTATGGGAAATATCTGGATGTTCCCCTACCGAACCGGCGCTTTTGGCGGCGCGGCTTTTTTAATCCCATATTTTATTTTTGTGATTTTGCTTGGTTTTTCGGGCGTAGTGGGAGAAATGTCTTTTGGACGCGCTATGAAAACAGGTCCTATGGGCGCTTTTTCCAAGGCGTTAAAGATGAGGGGAAAACGGGGAGGAAAGGCGATCGGGCTTATTCCTGTTCTCGGTTCCTTTGGAATTGCCGTCGGGTATTCTGTGGTGGTGGGCTGGTTTTTGAAATATCTGTTCAGTTCCATCAGCGGCAGCCTTCTGAAGGCGGAGGATATGGGCGCTTATTTCGGTGAAGTGGCGGTCAGTTTTGGCAGTATTGGATGGCATTTTCTCGGCCTTGCCATTACTTTTGGCATTATGATATTTGGAGTGTCTAAGGGGATTGAAAAGGTAAACAAGGTGATGATGCCCCTGTTTTTTGTCCTTTTCGTTATTTTGATGATCCGGGTGCTGACATTGGAAAACGCGGTGGAAGGCTACCGTTATCTTTTTGTGCCCAAATGGGAGGCGCTCCTCAATGTGAAAACCTGGGTGTATGCCTTAGGGCAGGCGTTTTTCTCCCTGTCTTTGGCTGGCTCGGGGACGCTTGTCTATGGAAGCTATCGGGAGAATAGCGTTGATGCAGTCAAAAGCGCAAAAAAGGTTGCCTTTTTTGATACTGTTGCCGCTCTGCTCGCGGGAGTGGTGGTGATTCCGGCAGTATTTGCCTTTGGACTGGATGTTTCCTCCGGCCCTCCGCTGATGTTTATCACTCTGCCCACAGTTTTCCAGAAGATGCCCTTAGGCGGTCTGTTTGCTGTAATCTTTTTTATTGCCGTCCTGTTTGCGGCGATCACTTCTCTGGTCAATCTCTTTGAAACCCCCATTGAAGCCCTCCAGGAGCAGTTCAGGCTTTCAAGAAAAAAAGCCGTCCTTTGCGTGGCGCTGGCGGCGGCCTTGATTGGTGTGTTTATTGAAAGCGGGGACGCGGTGGGAACATGGATGGATGTCGTCTCAATTTACGTCATCCCGCTGGGGGCCCTTCTTGCTGGAATTATGTTTTTCTGGGTTTGCCCAAAAGGTTTTGCCAAGAAGCAGGCGCAGCTGGGAAGGAGTAAGCCCTTGGGCAAATGGTTTGTACCGGTCACAAAGTATTTGTTTGTGGGCTTGACACTTGTTGTTTATATTTTGGGCATCTTCTTTGGAGGTATCGGCTGAGCGGCTGGAATGGATGGCAATTAAGTAGAAAATCGGAGCATATGGTATGAAGCAAAATGTAAATTTGTTGGAGGGTTCCATTGTAAAAGGCCTGTCAAAGCTGGCTTTTCCCATCATGGGAACCTCTCTGATCCAAATGGCATACAATCTGACCGATATGATATGGATAGGAAGAGTGAGCAGCAACGCGGTTGCGGCTGTCGGAGCTGCGGGAATGTACCTGTGGCTTGCCAACGGTATTGCAACCATTCCAAGATTGGGCGGGCAGGTGAAAGCGGCCCATGCCTTGGGAGCGGGTCGGAAGGAAGAGGCGGCTGCCTATGGAAGGGCTGCGCTGCATATGGGCGTCATCCTTACGCTGTTGTGTACAGCGGTTTATTTGATAGCCAACCGGCCGCTCATTGACTTTTTCAACCTGAATCATGAAAGTGTTGTCCGCGACGCCAGAGATTATCTCATCATTGTCGGGACCGGCTTGGTGTTTTCGTTTTTTAACCAGATTTTCACCGGCTTGTTTACAGCTATGGGAAACAGTATTGTCACTTTCCGTTCTACCGCGGTGGGACTTGTGGCGAATATTGTCCTGGATCCCCTCTTTATCTTCGGCCTGGGCCCCATTCCCCGCATGGAAGTGGCGGGCGCCGCCATTGCCACAGTGCTGGCGCAGGCGATTGTTTTTTTGATGTTCCTACTTGCCATGAGAAAGGATTCCACCCTTTTTTCAGAAATCCATTTTTGGAGGAAGAGCCGATGGGATCATTGGAAGGGTATGATTCAGATCGGCCTGCCGGTGGCGGTACAGAACATCATTTTTTCCAGTCTGTCTATGATCATCGCCCGTTTAATCGCGGGCTGGGGAGACGCCGCTGTGGCGGTACAAAAGGTGGGCAGCCAGATTGAGTCTATTTCCTGGATGACGGCGGACGGCTTTGCCACGGCGGTCAATGCCTTTGTAGCACAGAATTTCGGGGCGAAAAAGAGGGAAAGAATCCGCAGGGGCTACTACACCGCCATGGGCTTGATGGCGGGCTGGGGAGTGTTCACCAGTTTTGTTCTTATCGTATTCCCGGAGGTGATTTTCCGTATTTTTATTACGGAGCAGGAACTGCTTCCCATGGGAGTGGATTACCTGAGAATTTTGGGGGTGTCCCAGCTTTTTATGTGTATGGAAATAACTTCCGCAGGCGCCTTTCAGGGGATT
This sequence comes from Clostridiales bacterium, assembly GCA_019419895.1. Taxonomy (GTDB): domain Bacteria; phylum Bacillota; class Clostridia; order Oscillospirales; family Acutalibacteraceae; genus JAHZIE01. The sequence goes on from JAHZIE010000006.1 coordinate 26,669, forward strand.
GGTAAACCTTTGCCGCCGACAGTTGTGGGAATTGCGGGCAATGCCGCGAGAATCCCCATGGCAATTGCCCTTTCCGCCACGGCGTTGGGGCTTAACGGTATTTGGTGGAGCATCAGCATATCGAGTATTGTCAAGGGGCTTATTGTCCCTGTGTGGTTCATTCTCCTTTTGCGCGGCTTCCTAAAACGAATGGAGTCGCCGGCTGTGGCAAAAACATAAAACTGGATCTTTTGAAAAGCTGTAGCCCGTTTTTATGGGCTGCGGCTTTTTTGAAGGAATAACATTCCAGGTTAAGCTGAGAATCCCCAGCGGCGCTGGGGAAAAGTGGAATGCTTCAGGCAGAGAGCGGGGAAAATAAATCAGCAGGGAAAATCCTATTAAAACAATATCGGAAGAACAGGCGGTTGTTTACATACCGTTGCTTAAGCAATGACGGCTTTTGGAGCCTTCGAGGAAGAGACAGGAAAAGGATTTTCCTGCTAGTGTTTTATGCTTTGTTACAGTACAATCTAAGGACAGGGCAAGAGGTCAGTAAGGCCGCTGTCAGGATAGCAAAAGTCCGCCCAGCGGGCCGGCAAGAAAGACCTCTCCCAATAGAAAATGAAAGGGGCTTCCATTCTGAGCGCGGGAGCTTGCCGCTCACAAAGTTGATAACCTGAGACGGGTTCACAGGAGCTGTTCAAGTCTCAAGAAAAAAGAACAGCCTCTCCTGGAAAGTGGGGGAGGCTGTCAAAAAACGTTACAGAACAACGTACGGGATAGCTTTTCAACTGATGGTTATTTTGTGGTGACGTAGCCCACCAGTTTTTTCGCGTGCTGCCATTTTCCGCTGGCGAATCGCCAAATAAAGCAGACCGCACGAAAAAACCAGTCCAGGAGCATGGCGGCCCAGACTCCCAGAGCGCCCCAGCCCAGTAGGGTGCCGAAGATGTAACTGAACAGGATTCGGAAGAACCACATGGAAAAAACAGAGGCTACCATGGGAAAGCGGACGTCGTTGGAGGCGCGCAGGGCATTTGGAAGGGTAAAGGAAGCCGGCCAAAGAAAAATGGCGCAGCCATCATGGATCCAAATCAGGAGAGTGGCAAGCTGAAGGGTTTCGCCGGATAGATGATAAAGCTTCAGGGTCAAAGGAAGGGTGGCTAGAATGGCAATGTTCAGCGCCGCGGTGACGATATAGGTGAATTTCATGATTTTTTTAGTATAAAATTTCGCCTGTTCATAGTCTGAAGCTCCGATGCAGCGGCCGACTACAGTGATCATCGCGAGACCAAGGGCCTGCCCGGGGATACAGCCGAAGGCGTCCAGATTATTGGCCACCGCGTTGGCGGCGATCTGGACTGTACCGAAGCCGGCGATAATACTGACCACTAACACTCTTCCCAGCTGAAACATACTGTTTTCCAGGGCGCTGGGAATACCGATATACAGAATCTTTTTTATCATGGAAAGGTCGGGATGAAAGCGTTCCTTCAGGGTATGGATCACCTGTTCAGGATTACGGATCAATACCAACATGACGATACAGGCCACAACGCGCGAGACGAGGGAAGGAATGGCTACCCCGGCCGTTCCCATACGGAAGGTATAGACGCAGATAGCGTTGCCGCCGATATTGATTAGGTTGATGCACAGGCTGGTCAGCATGGATACCTTGGAATTTCCCATGGCGCGGAAGAGGGCGGCGCAGGCGTTATACAGAGCGACAAAAGGATAGGAAAGGGAGGTGATCCACAAATAGGTCAGGGCGCTGTCCATAACGTCATCCTCAATCGCGCCGAAGAGAAGCCGGAGCAGGGGCTTTCTCAGCAGCAAAACCAGAGCGGTAATGACCAAAGAGATGGAAAGGGAGACAAAGAGCAGCTGACGGGAAGAACGGCAGGCGTTTTGTTTCTCACCGCACCCCAGGTATTGGGAGGCGATAACGGCCCCGCCGGTGGCCAGAGCGGCAAAAATATTGATCAGCAGGACATTGAGCATGTCCACCAGGGAGACCCCGGAAACAGCCGCTTCCCCCGCTGAGGAAACCATCATGACGTCAGCCATGCCCACCGTGACGGAAAGGACCTGTTCGATAATGAGCGGAATGATAAGTTTGGAAAGATCCTGCCGGGAAAACAACCGGTTTTTGGTTGGCGGTTGACGGTTCATTGTATTCTCTTCCTTCAATAGATTAAATATTAAGAAAAAGCAACGGAATTCCGCTGCTTTTTCAAAGGGAGCGGGACAGAAATGCCGCGTCACACAGGTTCGAGTATCCTGACAATCAGGAAAAGCGGGGAAGAAAAAATCGGAGGAGAAATCAAAAGGGGAAAATTCCCTAAACAATCAAAGGAGATAAGGCTGTTTCCCAGGAGAGAGGGGGGCGCTACCCATAGCGGAAAGGAGGGAAAAACCGATTCGTTTGCCGGTGAGTACCGCCTCTCTGACAGCGGAGGTTTCCCCAGTAAAGGCGATGATAACCTCGTTGGAATGACTAGTCCCTTTGGAAGGAGTCATATATTTTGTCACCTGAATCTGGGAGAATTTGACGGCGCGGTCGGCCATAACCATCCCAATGGCGGCGGGAGATCCCGCCATAAAGCCAAAAGCGCCGCCCCGAGGAATTCCAAAGGCCTGTTCCAATACCTCTCCGGCGCTGGCGCAGTAGGCGAATTCCAGATGTCCGGCGTCACTGATATGGACTTCTCCGGCGTATTCTTCAATTTTTTCGAGGGCAATCTCCACCGCCCTGCGGGCGTCAGATACCGAATGGGCGCCAATGACGATGTAGTTTCCGTGGCCTCCCCAGCCTTTGGTATCCCTCGGAAGTTCAATCGAAATGATTTTGGTATTGGTGGCTTTGACGGCGTCGTCCACGGCTAAAAGTTGCCCAGCCGCGCCTGTTCGCGAGCTGATAAGCCCCAAAGAGCCGCATTCCTTTTCTTTTAGTCCCAGCTCCAGTGCAAGGGGTTCGGCAACGTTGGCGATCACCAGCCCGATGGTGTCAAGAACGGCGGTTCCCACCAGTTCGGGAACAGAAGCGTCATATGTCGTCATTACAGCATCAAACCTTTCTTAACGCCGGAACAGCAAGGAAACGCTTTGTATAAAAAAGATCCGGCAAGCATTGAAACGGCTGCGGATGTATAGAATCTTCCGGCGGAGCAATACTCTTTATAGTATAAGAATTTACAGGAGGAAAGTCAACCGGCCCAATATTCAACCGTCTTTTGATAAGGAAAAAAGAATATGAAAAAGAAGGTAGCCAGCCTTTGGAAAATATGGTAGAATAAAGTCGAAAGAGCGCAAAAGAAGGTCTTTTTCGGCTGGAAAGCGCCGGATGCCGGACCGCCTTTTAGGAAAAGCGCGGGATAGAGGAGTGAAAAGCAATGTATGTATCAAAGGATTTGTCAGCCAATGAAAAGGGGCATCTTGTCATAAATGGTGCGGATACGGTGGAGCTCGCCCAGGAATTTGGTACTCCCCTTTATGTGATGGATGAGGATTACATTCGGGAAAACTGCCGGGAATTCAGGCAGTCTATAGAAAAATATTACCATGGGAGCGGGATGGTGTGCTATGCCTCCAAAGCTTTCTGCTGCAGGGAAATGTGCAGAATCGCCAATGAGGAAGGGATCGGCATTGACGCGGTTTCCATTGGAGAACTTTATACTGCCAAAAGCGTTTCTTTCCCGGGAGAAAAAATTTGTTATCACGGTAATAATAAGACCGCCGAGGAGCTGGAAACGGCCATTTCCTATGGTGTGGGAAGAATTGTGGCGGACAATCCTGATGAACTGGATCTGATCAATGAAGTGGCGGAAAAGCTGGGAAAAAAGCAGCCCGTCCTTCTCCGGCTGACTCCCGGAATTGAGGCCCACACCCACGCCTTCATCCAGACGGGCCAAATTGATTCCAAATTCGGTATGGCGATTGAGCTTGGGCTGGCAATGAAAGGGGTTAAGAAGGCGCTTTCCCTTCCCAATCTTTTCCTGGATGGGGTGCATTGTCACATTGGTTCCCAGATTTTTGACATTGACCCCTTTGTTCACGCGGCGGAAATCATGATGGAATTTATCGCCAAGGTGAGGAAAGAGCTGGGTTATGAGATAAAGACAATGAATCTGGGGGGAGGCTTTGGCATCCGCTATGTGCAGCAGGATGATCCCTCTCCTTACGATTCCTATATGAAAAAGGTTTCCGATGCTGTAAAAGAAAAGGCCGCTTCCCTGGACATCCATCTTCCTTTTATTATCATTGAGCCGGGACGGTCCATCGTTGGGCCTGCGGGCATCACCCTTTATACAGTAGGCGGCGTGAAGGAAATCCCGGGTGTGAGGAAATATGTTTCCGTCGACGGTGGGATGACCGATAATATCCGCTTTGCCCTGTATGGATCGGAATATGATTTCCTTTTGGCGAATAAGGCGGACAAGCCCAAAACGGACACCGTCACCATTGCCGGAAGATGCTGTGAAAGCGGCGATCTGCTGGGAAAGGACGTTGCCTTGCAAAAGGCGGAAATCGGCGATATCCTGGCTTCCTGCGCCACCGGCGCCTATAATTATTCTATGGCTTCCAATTACAACCGGGTGAGAAAGCCCGCGGTGGTGATGGTTTCCAATGGAAAAGCCAGGGTTGTTGTAAGGAGGGAAAGCCTCGAAGATCTCATTGCAAACGATCTTTAAAATGAGATGTGCATGATGTCACAGACGGTTTAAAGTTCTGCGGAGAAAAAATTTCTGAATTCAGTTGCATTTTTCCTTTGAACGTGATATACTAAAAAAGTAGTATATGGGTATGATGAAAGAGTGGGGCAACCCGCTCTTTTGTTTGTGTAAGAGGCTTCTTGCGGCGTGGCGGCTGGAAAGCGACACGCTGCGGATATGCGGGCGCCGGCAGCTCGGAAAGGATGAAATTATGGCTGGAAAAAATAAAGCGTCAACGGTGGAACAGGTTTGGGAAATTGCTCAGCCCATTGCCCAGGGGCTTGGACTGGAGATTTGGGATATCCGTTTTGTAAAAGAGGGAGCAGATTGGTATCTGCGGATTTTTATTGATAAGGAAGGCGGCGTGAGCATTGATGACTGCGAGGCAATGAGCAGGGCTGTCGACGGGCCTCTGGATGAGAAGGATCCCATTCCTCAGGCTTATATCATGGAGGTCGGTTCCCCGGGAATTGAACGGGAACTGACGCGTCCGGAGCATTTTGAGAAAATGCTGGGAAGATCGGTTATAGTGAAGTTTATCAGGCCCAGGGAGGGGCAAAAGGAGCTTGTTGCCGATTTGGAGGGCTTTGAAAATAATGAGATTACCTTGCGCACACTGGAGGGAGACGTTATAACGGTTGCAAAAAAGGAGACCTCCTCTGTGCTGCTCAATGACTTTGATGATGAATTTTAATTGAAATGAGGCCGTTGCGGGCTGTGTAGCCGCGCTGTATGGCGTTTTGATGAGAGAATTTGATGAGAAAGGAAAAATCCTTCCGAAGCGTTGCGAGGAGGGACGGGTGCTGGAAATGAACAGTGAGTTTTTTGAGGCGTTGGATCTTTTAGAAAAGGAAAAGGGAATCCCGGTGGAATTTATGTATGAAAAGATCAAGAACGCCTTGGTGGTTGCGGTGAAGAGCAACTACAAGGGGAATGACAATGTAGTTGTGAATATTGATCCTGTCAAGAAAGAATTCGAGGTCTTTCTTCAGAAAGAAGTTGTGCCAGATGAGCCGGACGAGGAACGGGAGTTCGATCCCAACCGTCAGATTTTCCTTTCAGAGGCAAGAAAGGTGGACGCCAAGGCGGTTGAGGGAGATATGGTCAATATAAAGCTCAAAACAAAGGAGTTCGGCAGAATCGCCGCCCAAACCGCCAAGCATGTCATCCGGCAGGGAATCCGTGAGGTGGAGCGGGGGCAGGTGCTCCAGGAGTTCCAGAGCCGCCATCAGGAACTGGTTTCGGCGGTTGTGGAGCGCATCGATCCAAAAACCGGGGCTGCCAGCCTGACCATTGGCAAGGCGGAAGCCATCCTTCCCAAGAGCGAGCAGGTGGGGGATGAAGAACTGAAGGAGGGAGACCACATCAAGGTTTATGTGGTGGACGTTAAAGAGGGGGAAAAAGGCCCCAGGGCGATGATTTCCCGTACTCACCCCGGTTTGGTTAAGCGTTTGTTTGAGACAGAGGTCCCTGAGATTTATGAGGGGACGGTTGAGATAAAATCAGTATCCCGTGAGGCGGGATCCCGCACCAAGCTGGCTGTTTACAGCCGCGACCCCAATGTGGACGCCGTGGGCGCGTGCATTGGTCCGCGTGGAGCTAGGGTTGGAAAGATTGTGGAAGAACTTGGCGGAGAAAAAATTGATATTGTGGAATATAGTGAGGAGCCGGCGAAATTCATCGCGGCGGCCCTGTCTCCAGCCGATGTGGTCAGTGTTGAGGTAGATCCGGAGGGAGGACATTCCTGCAAGGTGACGGTGCCGGATAATCAGCTTTCCCTTGCTATCGGCAACAGGGGACAAAATGCAAGACTGGCGGCAAAATTAACCGGCTGGAAAATTGACATTCGCCCGGAAAGCGGATATTATGGAGAATAGTGGATTCTGGCGCGGCGTGTCATAAATGAAAAGAAGGGTTTATGTCATGTCCTCCACGCTTTGATATAAAAAGCCCACAGAACCCGAAAGGCGGTGAGATATGATGCAACAAAAACGTGTGCCTTTAAGGATGTGTACCGGTTGCAATCAGATGAAACCAAAAAAGGAGCTGGTCCGGGTGGTGAAAGCACCGGAACAGAAAAATGAGGCGGGCGAAGTCATCACAGGGGGAGAGATTTCCCTGGACGTGACGGGGAAAAAGCCCGGCAGAGGCGCATATGTCTGTAAAAATATCGATTGCCTGAAGGCGGCGAGAAAAGCGAGAAGACTGGAACGTACATTCAGCTGTAAAATACCGGATGAGGTCTATGACCGAATGGAGGAGGAAATGCTTTCCAATGAATAACAGACTGCTCTCTTTGTTAGGGCTGGCCCGCAGGTGTGGAAGAATTGCCGCGGGCTACGATGTAGCGGCCGGGGCGGTAGCGGAGGGAATTTCTTCCTTGATACTGGTTTCCGGGGATATTGCTCAGCGGACGGAAAAAAATATTTCCAGAGTTGCCGAGCAGTATCAGGTTACAGTGATAAAAATAGGCGAAACAATGGCAGAGATCGGCCGCGCAATTGGTGCTGCTCCCACAGGGGTTATTTCTATCAATGAGGCGGGCTTTGCCAAAAAGGCACGGCAGATTGTGCGAGATTACGAGGAGGCATGACAACTATATGATGATAAAATACAGGCTGCACGAGGTCGCAAAGGATTTTAATGTTTCCAATAAGGAGATTATCGAGATCCTTCAAAAGCATTTTGGAGAAACGAAAAAGGCCATGACCGCCTTGGAAGAGAATGAGCTCAATGTGATCTTTGAGCATTTCACACAGGAAAACCAGGTGGAGAGCTTTGACGAATATTTGGCGGCCAATCGGGAGCGTCTGGAAGAAAAAACGGAGGAAACTGTAGAGGAGAAACCAAAGAAGGATTCTGTTGCTCCTGAAGCAAAAAAGCAGGAGGAAAAGCCTGCCCAGAAATCACCAAAGCCCTCTTCAGTTGAAAAAATGCCCAAGGAGGCCCAGGCAGCCAAAGCAGAACCACAGAAGAAAAACACGCAGAAGCCCGCTGCGGAAAAACAGCCCGTCAAAAAGCAGGAAAGCAAAATCCAGGCGAAAAACCAGCAGAAGCCGTCTCAGCCCCGCCAGCAGGTGTTAAGGCCGTCAGCTCCGGCTGCTGTTCCCGTTGTCACAACACAGGAGGATGACGGGAAGAAATCCGGCACCCGTATTGTGGATACCCGGACTACGAATGTCAATATTGACAAATATAACGAAAAGTATGATCGGTTGGCCAATGAAAAGATCCGCACCGACAATACTGTGACCAAGCAGAAACTCAATCAGCGTTCCCGTCAGGACAGGGGAAAGCCAAAGAATTCCAGAAAGGAAACTGAGCAGGAGCGTCTGCGCAGGATCGCTTTGGAGCGACAGAAAAAGCCCTTGAATATCACCCTTCCGGAAGAACTGACGGTGGGCGACTTGGCCATGAGGCTGAAGGCTACTGCCGCTGAGGTGATCAAAAAGCTGATGATGAACGGCGTTTTTGCCACTGTTAATGACACTATTGACTTTGAGACCGCGGCTTTGGTGGCTATGGAATTTAATGCCAGAGTGGAAAAAGAAGTGGTGGTGACCATTGAAGATCGCATCATTGATGACAGCGAGGACGATGACACCAATCTGGTTCCCCGTGCTCCGGTTGTTGTTGTTATGGGACACGTCGACCATGGAAAGACTTCTCTGCTGGATGCTATCCGCCATGCTAACGTCACCTCCACTGAAGCCGGAGGCATTACACAGCATATTGGCGCTTACCGTGTTTCCATTGGGGACAGGGAGATTACTTTCCTGGATACCCCAGGCCATGCGGCTTTTACAACCATGCGCGCCCGCGGCGCCCAGGTGACCGATGTGGCGGTGCTGGTTGTGGCGGCGGATGATGGAATTATGCCCCAGACAATTGAGGCGATCAATCATGCCAAGGCGGCGGGAGTTTCCATTATTGTGGCAATCAATAAGATGGATAAGCCGGCGGCGGATCCCGACCGGGTAAAGCAGCAGCTGACAGAGTATGAACTGGTTCCGGAGGAATGGGGAGGAGATACCCCCTGTGTGCCGGTTTCCGCTGTGACCAAGGAAGGTATCAGCGATTTGCTGGAAATGATTACCCTTGTGGCTGATATGAAGGAGCTTAAGGCCAATCCTGACCGCGCCGCCAAGGGCACTGTCATCGAGGCGAGACTGGATAAGGGCAGGGGTCCCATTGCAACGGTTTTGGTGCAGAACGGCACCCTGCATATAGGGGATATTATTGTCGCGGGAACAACGGTCGGACGTGTCCGCGCCATGATGAACCATCTTGGAGAAAAGGTGGAACAGGCAGGGCCGTCTATTCCTGTTGAAATTACTGGACTGGATGACGTCCCCACAGGCGGCGACATTTTCAACGCGGTTTCCGACGAGCGTCTGGCGCGTGAGCTGGTCGAGCAGAGAAAAGCCCAGCAGAAGGAAGAGCAATTTAATGCTCAAACCAAGGTTACCCTGGATAACCTCTTTGATCAGATGAAGCAGGGGGATATGAAGGAACTGAAAATTATTGTCAAGGCAGATGTGCAGGGTTCCGTGGAAGCGGTACGCCAGTCGCTGGAGAAGCTTTCCAATGATGAGGTACGCGTCAATGTCATCCATGGCGGCGTAGGCGCCATCAGCGAGTCGGACGTGATGCTTGCCAACGCTTCCAACGCCATTATTGTTGGATTTAATGTCCGGCCGGATCCTGTGGCCGCGAGCAACGCGGAGCGGGACGGTGTGGATATGCGTCTTTACCGGATTATTTATGACTGCATTGAGGAGATAGAATCCGCCATGAAGGGTATGCTGGCGCCGAAATTCAGGGAGGTTGCCCTGGGCCGGGCGGAATGCCGGCAGGTGTACAAGGTTTCCAATGTGGGAACCATTGCCGGATGCTATGTGCTGGACGGGAAGATTACCAGGACAGCGGAAATCCGAATTGTACGTGACGGCATTGTCATTGCGGACGACAAGATCCAGTCCCTGCGCCGTTTTAAGGACGATGTCAAGGAAGTCGCTCAGGGATATCGGTCTGGAGCGGTTTGCCGACCTGAAAGAGGGAGACATTTTCGAAGCTTATTATATGGAAGAGTATAGGGAAGCCTAACATGGGGACGGGCGCCGCCGCTGCATTTATTGTATGCGTTTCGGCGCCCGCGCATTTTCTTGTTGTTTTTACACAACCTAGCCGGAGAGAGATTTCCTAGTATGAGGGATGGAATCTTCCCTGTTTTGCAGATTTGAAAACAGCTATAAATGTTACGATGAACAGCGGTTATGTCGTAGCATGGTATCGTCTGTTTGATATGTGGTCGGTTTTTGTATGGCAGGGCCGGCGATAGGATTATGATGTTTTGCCGATCATTGCAGGATTGTCTCTCGGATGCAAAAGGAAAATCGCGCGGGAAAGGGTCTGCGCGGGAAAGGTATGGTCATAGTTATGGCAGGTCATAAAATAGAAAGGACGGCGGAGGATATTAAGCGCGAGCTGACCGATATTATGCGCGGGCTGAAGGATCCTAGGATCCAGGGAATGCTCAGCATTGTCCGGGTGGAGCTTACCAACGATCTTTCCTACGCCAAGGTTTATATCAGCTCCCTGGAGGGCATGGAACAGGAGAAGATGGCAGTCAAGGGGCTTCAGTCTGCGGCGGAATTTGCCCGTCGGGCGCTGGGGAAAAGGCTGCATATCCGCCACGTTCCCGAACTGATTTTTGTGGCGACAGATTCTATCGAATACAGCGCAAGGATCAACCGTATGCTGGAAGACTTAAAAGAGGAGCACGAGAAAGACAATGAAGATTAGTTTGCAGGAAGCGGCTGGATTGCTGAAGGAAAAGGACAATATCCTGATACTGTCCCACCAGTTTCCTGACGGGGATACCTTGGGAACAGCGGGCGCTCTTTGCCTGATGCTCCACTCCTTGGGAAAACGGGCGCGGATGGAATGCTCCGACAAAGCACCGGACAAGTATAATTATATGCTGTCCGATATTCCGGATATGGAATTTGTCCCAGAGTATATTGTCGCCGTCGATGTGGCGGATACCAAGCTTCTGGGAGAGCCCTTGGCTTCCCGCTGGGCGGATAAAATCAATTTATGTATTGATCACCATGGCTCCAATAAGAAGTATGCGGAAAAATATTACGTGGATCCCACGGCGGCGGCGACCGCGGAAATCATATACCGTCTGGCTGGACTTTTGGGCGTTTCCCTCACCAAGCATATGGCCGACTGCATCTATACCGGAATTACGACGGATACCGGCTGTTTCCGCAATGCCAATGTAACGGCGGAAACCCATCTGATTGCCTCGGAGCTGCTCAGGCTGGGGGCATCGGCCGCGGAGATCAACCGGCTGATGTTTGAAACCAAGTCCCATTCCCGTCTGGCGCTGGAAAAAATGGTGTTGGAGACGCTGGAGTATGATATGGGAGGAAGCTATGCTTCCATTTATATCACCAAGGCCATGATGAAGGAATCGGGCGCTTCAGAAGGGGATATGGAAGGGCTTGCTCCCATTCCCAGAAAAATAGAGGGGGTTAAGATAGGGGTAACGCTGCGGGAGAAATCTGATGGCTCCTATAAAGTGTCCCTTCGCACGGATATTGGAATAGACGCCTCAAAAATCTGCGGGCGTTTGGGCGGCGGCGGCCATCCGCAGGCTTCCGGCTGCACTGTCAAAGGGCCTTTGGAACAAGCCAAGGCTGTGGTGCGCAGGGAGACGGCAGCCTATCTGAAGGAAAATGGCATAGAAACTTAAGGGGGAAGCCATGAGGGATATAACAGGCGTTTTCATTGTGGATAAGGAGCCCGGCTTCACCTCTTTTGATGTGGTAGCTATCCTTCGCGGGCTGCTGGGAACCAAAAAGGTGGGACATACGGGAACTTTGGACCCCATGGCCACAGGAGTTCTCCCCGTTCTGGTGGGACGGGCCACAAGGGCTGAAGCCATCCTTCCGGATACGGAAAAGGAGTATCTTGCCGGATTTTGCCTGGGGCTTACGACAGATACCCAGGATATTACGGGAGCCGTACTAATGAAAAGGGAAGCCCGTGTCTCGCTGGAACAGCTGGAGGCCGCTTGTGGAAAATTCCGGGGAGATATCTTGCAGCTCCCCCCCATGTATTCCGCGGTGAAAAAGAACGGAGAAAAGCTCTACGAGCTGGCGCGCCGGGGGATTGAGGTGGAGAGGGAACCGCGTCCGGTGCGCATCAGCAGGTTGGAAATCATGGATTTTGCTCCCCTGTCCGGAAGGGGAAGTCTTGCGGTTTCCTGTTCCAAGGGAACCTATATCCGCACCCTTTGCCATGATATCGGCAATGCTTTGGGGTGTGGCGGGGTGATGACCTCCCTGCGGAGAACCAAGGCCTCCGGTTTTTCTTTGGAGGGTGCGCTTACCATTGGACAGGCAAGAAAGCTGGCCGCCGAAGAAAAACTGGAGGAAGCGCTTCTGCCGGTGGAGCAGCTGTTTTTATGCTATCCGGAACTATCCGTGACTGAAGGGCAGACCATCCGTTTTCAAAACGGCGGCGCGTTGGCTCTGGACCGGCTGGAAGTGCCAGGGATTGCGGTGGAAGGAAGCGTATTCCGTGTCAAATCCCCTTCCGGAGGATTCGTTGGTTTGGGCTGTGTTGATACGGCAGACCGCCAGCTGAAGATACTGCGTCTATTTTAGTAAGGAGAAGGAATCCCCATGAACATATATCACGAGCTTGTGCCCCAGAAGATGGGAACCTCAGTGGCGCTGGGATGCTTTGACGGTGTTCATATCGGCCATAGAAAGGTGCTGGCCGCGGCGTTGGAGGGAGAAAAAAAGGGGCTTTGTCCCGCTGTCTTTACCTTTTCTTCCGACGGCGCGGCACGGGTGAAGGAATCGCCGGCGATTATGACGGAGGAACAGAAAGCCTCCCGTTTTCAGGAGCTGGGCTTTTCGGCCCTTTATTCGGTGCCCTTTTCCTCTGTCCGGGAGATGGAGCCGGAATATTTTGTAAGCAGGGTGCTGAAGGAATCTCTGTCGGCGAAAAGGGTCTGCTGTGGATTTAATTACCGTTTTGGCAGGGATGGCAAAGGGGATGTCAAGCTGCTTTCCCAACTGTGCGGGAAATATTCCATCGAACTGTCGGTTGCTCCCCAGGTTTTATGGAAAGGGCAGACGGTGAGCTCCTCGCGGATACGTCAGGCCATTTCCCGTGGGGATATGAGGGAGGCGCTTGAACTGTTGGGAAGGCCCTTCGAGATTGACTTTCCTGTGATAAAGGGAAATCAGATTGGCCGCACCCTGGGGACCCCTACGATGAATCAGGCTCTGCCGCCTCATTTCATCCTTCCGCAGTTTGGGGTCTATGCCACCTTGGTGAAGATTGACGGCAGGGAGTACCACGGGGTGACAAACGTGGGGGTCAAGCCGACGGTCGGGGCTCAAGCCCCTTTATCGGAAACCTGGATTCCTGGCTATCAGGGGAATTTATATGGAGAAAAGGTTCCTGTTTTTTTTCTCTCTTTCCTGCGACCCGAGGTGAAATTTGAGTCCTTGGAGCTCCTTCGCTGTCAGATATTGGAGGATGGAGAGAGAGCAGAGGAAATCTTAAAAAATTTCCAAAAGGGTAAGAAAAGCTTTGACAGTCCTTGTTAGTCTGTGGTATAATATTTGAAAAGTAGCATGCCGCTCTTGCGGTAAGGCTGTTTGACTTCCCTTTTTCGGTTCAGGGGGCAAGCCTTGACAAGGAATTCACCCGCCCTTTACTGAAATTGAGGAATATTATGAAAGAGGTGTTTTTATGCTGAAGGAAGAAAAAGATCAAATCATCGCCCAGTACGCGACCCATGAGGGAGATACCGGTTCTCCTGAGGTTCAGATCGCTCTGCTGACTGCAAGAATCAACAATCTGACAGAACATCTGAAAACCCATCAGAAGGATCACCATTCCCGCCGCGGCCTTTTGAAAATGGTTGGACAGAGGCGTAATCTTCTCAATTACCTGACCAAGGTTGATATTGAGAGATACCGTTCCATTATTGCAAAATTGGGTATTCGCAAATAGTGATCTTTGTAAGGCAGGCGGCGCAAGCTGCCTGCCTTTAGGCTTTTTTCCAATAGAAAAGGAAAGGGTTAAGTTGTATCACGAAAGGCGGCGCAAGGCTTTAGCAGTGAAACGAACATCCCGGTTACCGGGGATGCTGGTTTAATTGCTAATCCTGGGCCTCCTTTGCAGGATAAATAAATTCATGGAGGTAAAACCGTATGTTTGAAAATTATAAGGTTTTTGAAACGGAGCTGGCGGGCAGGCCTTTGGTTGTGGAAACCGGGAAAATGGCTCAGCTGGCTAATGGCGAGGCTTTCGTACGCTATGGCGAAACTGTGGTGCATGTGGCTGTTACGGCAAGTGAAAAACCGAGGGAGGGCGTGGATTTCTTCCCTTTGTCGGTGGATTTTGAGGAAAAGATGTATTCTGTTGGGAAGATACCCGGCTCTTTTATTAAAAGAGAAGGGCGTCCCAGCGATAAGGCGATTCTTGCTTCCCGCGTCATCGACCGTCCCATCCGTCCCCTCTTCCCAAAGGATATGCGTAACGATGTCTGTGTTGTCAATACTGTGATGTCTGTGGATCCTGATTGTTCTCCTGAGATTACCGCAATGATTGGTACTTCTATTGCGATTTCGATTTCCGATATCCCTTGGAAGGGTCCTATCAGTGGTGTTTCTGTCGGCTATGTGGATGGGGAATATGTCATCAATCCTACGGCGGAACAGCGTGAAAAAAGTGAAATGGCTGTGACGGTGGCTTCCACCAGCACACGCATCGCCATGATCGAGGCCGGGGCAAACGGTGTCTCCGACGAGGTGATGTATGAGGGGATTATGGCGGGCCACGAGGCCAACCAGAAAATTATTTCCTTCATTGAGGATATCAAGGCTCAGATTGGAAAGCCAAAGTTCAGCTATCCTTCCAATGAGCCGGACGAGGAAATGTTCAACGCAATCAAGGAATTTGCCATTGACGATATCCGCGTTGCTTTGGATACCGACGACAAAAAGGTGAGGGATGAGAGATTGCTCCCCATCTATGAACGGGTTCATGAGAAGTTTGATGAAATTTATCCTGATCAAGGCGCCAAAATTGAGGAGTGCCTTTATAAAACTCAGAAATATGTGGTTCGCCGCTGGCTTTTGGATGAACAAAAGCGTGTGGATGGCCGCGGTATGGATGAAATCCGTCCTCTCGCGGCAGAGGTTGGGGTTTTGCCCCGCACCCATGGCTCCGGATTGTTTACCCGTGGGCAAACACAGGTTCTGACTGTGGCCACACTGGGCCCTGTCAGCGACCAGCAAATGTTGGATGGAATTGATAATGAAGAGTTCAAGCGTTACATGCACCATTATAATTTCCCGCCCTATTCTGTAGGCGAGGCCCGTGCCCCGCGCAGCCCCGGCCGCCGCGAGATTGGCCACGGAGCTTTGGCAGAGCGCGCCTTGGTGCCTGTTATTCCTTCGGTTGAGGAATTCCCCTATGCTATTCGTCTGGTGTCGGAGGTTCTTTCCTCAAACGGCTCCACCTCTCAGGGATCTATTTGCGGTTCCACCTTGGCTCTTATGGACGCGGGCGTGCCCATCAAAGAGCCTGTCGCGGGTATTTCCTGCGGCCTTATCACGGAGGGCGACCGCTGGATGACTATGGTGGACATTCAGGGATTGGAAGATTTCTTTGGAGATATGGACTTTAAGGTTGCCGGTACTCATACCGGGATTACCGCTATCCAGATGGACTTGAAGATCGATGGGCTGACCCCTGAGATGGTCAAGGAAGCTTTGGAAAAGACGCATAAGGCCCGTAACTATATTTTGGATGAGATTATGCTCAAGGCGATTCCGGAGCCGAGAAAAGAGCTTTCGAAGTATGCGCCTAAGATGCTTTCCACCACTGTCCCCGTGGATAAGATCCGCGAGGTTATCGGTTCCGGCGGAAAGGTCATCCAGAAGATCTGTGCGGAATGCAATGTAAAGATTGATATTGAAGAGGATGGCTCCGTCTTTATTTCCGCCATTAATCTTGAGGACTGTAAGCGCGCGCTGAATATTGTGGAAACCATCGCTCGGGATCCGGAGCCGGGTTCTTATTTCAAAGGCAAGGTAACCCGCATTATGGACTTCGGCGCTTTTGTTGAGATTGCCCCTGGCAAAGAGGGTCTGGTCCATATTTCCCGCCTGGATGTCAAGCGTACCGAAAAGGTGACGGATGTTGTCAATGTGGGCGACGAGGTTGTGGTGAAAGTTCTGGAAATTGATGATAAGGGCAGGCTGAATCTGTCCCGCAGAGACGCATTGATCGATATTGACGGTTTGGTGCCGGAAAACACAATTTCTGACGCGCCCCGTCGTCCCAGCGGCCCGAGAACCAACGGTTCTAGAGAAAAAAGACCTTTTCACAACAACAGGGATTAATCAATAAAAACTACCAAAACAGCCGGACTTGAATCAGTCCGGCTGTTTTTATTGCCCTTTGCGTATTACAAAATCTTTGGTAGCATCACGCTTTGGAGAAGACTTTTCTGAAGAAACAGGACCATTATAACGTAGTGCTATAATTTTACAAAGTCTTTTATTTTTGAATAATCTTGATTGAAAAATTGTCTTGGCCTGCAAAGGAAAGAAAGGACAAAGTTACTGGAAAATCAGAAAAATCCTTTTTATCATGAAACACTAGAAATATGACAAATGGTAGGGCCTGCCGAAATATGGGGGATCTGCATGATATCGCAGGGCGGAGAAACTATTAAAAACCGCATACGGGTAAACAGAAGAGATAGAAATGAAGCTGAAGCTTTCTCCCTGCTTGTTTTCTTTTTGGTCATGCATGTTCCATCAGGTTCTCTAGATTTTTCTCAGGATTGCTTTTTATGCCGGCAGTGGAACAAAAAAGAAAAAATGCTACAGGCTGGGTATCCCAGTATGCACTGACAATGAAAGCAAAATCAGAAACCGATACGATGGAGCCAACCCGCAAGTAAAGAGGGCCATTGGTTTGTACCTTCAACCTCCTGCGCAATTCCAAGACCGTGGGCGCCGTCAGGAAAAATGTGCAGTTCATAAGGAATTTTCTTTTTTTGAAGGGCTAAGGCCATTTGCAGGCTGTTTTCTACAGGAACGCTGACATCAGCCGCGGTATGCCACAGAAATACCGGAGGCATATCTTCCCTAACGCTGCATTCTCCAGAGAGTTCAGCCCATAGGGCGGGATTTTCCTCTTTTCCCAGAAGATTCTCCCTGGAACCGACGTGGCCGTATTCCAGCAGGCTTATTACAGCATAGCATAAAATGCCGCAGTTTGGCCGGGAGCTGACGTGGTCGATCTCATCCCCCGATTCCTCTCCATAATCAAAGTGCTCCAAAGCGGAAACTGTAAGATGACCTCCGGCAGAAAAGCCTAGAATTCCGATTTTTTCGGGATCAATCCCAAAACGCTGGGCATGATAGCGGACATACCGGATGGCACGTTTTGCGTCCGTCAATTCCGCGGGATGATGATAAGGTGTGACACGGTAGTTCAGAACAAAGGCGCTGATTCCGTTGCTGTTGAGCATTTCGGCGATGGGAGCGCCCTCATGATCAGCACGTATGGCATAAGCGCCTCCCGGACAGACGATAACACAGCTATTTCCTTTCCCGGGCAGCAGAAACGGGGTGATGGATGGGGCTTCCTGACCGTAGGAAGGCTCAAAAAAGGGAGGTTCCTTCGGCCATAGATATTCTTTTGGCTGTTGTGTGTTTTGCATTTTAGTCAATCCTTTCATATGGGATAAATTTATTTTGTGGCCATGTGACTTATTACCGTTGGAAATGGAAACTTTTAATATTCGCTGAAAGAAAAATTGTTTATCTCAGATGATCGTACCTGGTTCCTGAACGCTATGAGGTAAAGCTCCGGGAATACGTCCCTGTTTTATGAAGTAGACCAGAAAGCGATGCCGAATTTTTTAATAGGATTATTTTAAAAACTCAAAGCGAAAAGAATGCCGCTAGAGGAGAAAATCCGCCCTTCCGTCCTATTTTACCGTGAAACTGGGAGATTTTCCTGTTCCAGAAATTTGGATGAAATGGAATTGTAGAAGAGAAGGATATGACGCTGAGAATAGAATCATTGAGGAAGATGTGATAAAATAAGAAATAAACAATAAAAAACTATATAGGAGGGTCATTATGACGGATCTCCTTCAGGATATTTTTAAAAACAGAAAAGCCAGTCCGGAAAAACTTCTTCTCTTTGGCTTTGAAGAAAAAGACGGCAGTTATATATACAGCCGAACTCTTGAAAACAGCGGCCTCAAGTTGACCGTCCGTATTGGAAAGCAAGGGGGGATTATGTCGGAGGTGGTAGATACTTCCATTCATGAACCCTATACTCTCCATCTGGTGGACAGTGCGTCCGGAAGCTTTGTAGGAAGAGTAAAAGGCTGGTACCAGGACAGTCTCATAGAAATCGCGGAAAAATGTTTTGAAGCGGATGTATTCCAATCAAGACAGGCCAAAGAAATCATCTCTTATATTAGAAAAAAGTATGGGGATGAACTGGAATTTTTGTGGATGAAGCATCCGGACAACGCAATTTGGCGGAGAAAGGACACGCGAACATGGTATGGCGCCCTTCTTACTGTCTCGAAACGCAAGCTGGGATTGGAAGATGATGATATGGCGGAGATTGTCGATCTGCGCATTCAGCCGGAGGAGCTGGAGGCTTTGATCGACGGACAACGGTACTACCCAGGCTACCATATGAATAAAAAGCACTGGTTTACCATGCGTCTGGATGGTTCTGTACCCATAAAGGAGATTTGCCGCAGGATAGACGAGAGCTATCGACTGGCGGGAAAAAAGTGAGCTGACTGCGGAAAAATACAGGGGAGGAAAAAGAGAAGACGCGGTAACGGGCTCCTTTCTCAGAGGTGACGAAATCTGTTAATAATGATACATCCGGGAAAGGAATCAATGCCAGTCAGAGGGAGCCGTTTGTTCTCACTTTAGGTTTTGTAGCAGCTTCTGCCATACGATGTACGATGAAATGAAAGCCGTCAGTTTGCAGGGATTCCCTGGAAACTGACCAACAGATCAATGCTGTTTCAGGGCTTTTATAAGGCCTGGATTCGCCGAAATCTGACTTTAAACAATAGAATTCCCTTTTGTGGAAAACACAACCAAGAAAGCAGGAAGACTCCACAGAAGCGGCGGTTCTTTTAGAATACCATAAAACAGAGAATAATTCCAGGGGGATAAATGGATGACAGCACTGATTCGAACCGCTTGGGAAGGGTCTGAAATACGTGAGGATGATTTTTTTACCTTTTAAGGGGGGAACTTTTCATAAGAAAAGATTAAGGAAAAAGGAAAAACCCCCGCCGGTGTCCAGGAGGGGGGATACCGGCAGGGTATAATATCCTCACGCCCAGGGAGGCCCTCTACCCTGTTTTGAGAGGATATTTGCCATAGGTTTTTGCGGTTTCAATCATAGCGAAGATATTTTCGTCAGGGGTATCCCGTCCGCATTGGTCGCCGGTGGAGAGGATAAACCTTCCGCCCCGGGCCGCGTCGTCGATAGCTTTTCGGCTGGCCGCAGCTACTTTTTCGGGAGAGCCCAGCAGCATGACATCGGTGGTGTGCAGATTTCCCTTCAGAACCAGTTTTTGGCCGAATTGCTCTTTCAGGGCTTTTAGATTGCAGTTTCCCATAGGAGGCGGTTCCAAGGGATCAATCACTGTGAGATCGGTTTCTTCCGCACAGATTTTTACAAGTTCAGCCTCGGGGCCGCAGCTGTGTACATGGGAGGGAATTCCGTTTTCTTTGCACAGCCGTGTTATGGTGCGGACGATTGGCAGTCCTAATTCCCTGAACATTTCCGGTGACTGGAAAACCAGGGTGCCGGAGGCGCCGGTACAGATGAAGTCCGGTTTAACCTCCAGGCTCATGAGCCGGTTAAATCGTTTGACATAATATTCCAAGCGCCGGTCCCGTAGATCTTCATATTTTTCCGGATTGTCATAATAATCGTAAATTGCCTGTTCACTGTTGACCAGCAGACTGGTTCCGCACGAGATCCCAATAAGGCCGCGCTCCCCTATTTCTTCCTTTGCCAGGCGGAGAAGGGAAGCGCCGGAGGGATAGCTGCTCCGTTTTTCCACCTTTTTCCATGAAATGGGGATTTCATCCAGCCCCAGCAGGCGGTAATCTCTGTTGACGGGGGGATTTTCACTGGTATAGATTCGGACAGAATCATTCCAAAATAGCTTTCCAGCGGCGGAGCGGGCCCTGCGGGTGATGACCCGGTCCGGACTTTCGCTGATAATATATTCCTGCTGCTCCAGCGTCCCAGCATCCAGATCGTCAAACCATACAGGAAGGCTGCCGTCCATAAGGGCGTCAAAGCCGAAGTATTTCACACAATCCAGGTAGGCGCGCCAGAGGGGGATTTCTTCATATAAATAGATGTCGATGAGGCTTTTTCCCGTCATTCTTGCCGGAATCATATTGGAGGTGTCGGGAGAGACGGGAACATGATCGGGAATTCCTCCCCGAAGAACAGTGTTTAATCGTTCTCGCGCAGTCATGAAGCAGCATCCTTTCTGAAAGAGGATGATAATTATCCTGTGATGGAACAGGTGATCCGGCAGAGATCTTTCCGTTGGGAGAGGGCGGCGCAGTCCCTTTCGGACAAAGGATAGGATACAAAAGCCAGCGGACGCTCCCCCCGCAGGGCAGCCGCCTTTTCCAGAAGAGAAAGTCCATACTGTTCCTTTTTGCTCTCAACGTATCCAAAATTAAGGCCGCAAAGGCCGTCTGTCTGAATCAGCTCCGGCAGCCAGACAGTGTCGGCGCCACAGTAATGGACAGAGGCTCCTCCCAGGGCGTCGATAATACGACGGATGTAGGGGAGAGAAAATTCTAAATAGTGTTCTTTCCCAAGGGTGACTGAGCTATCGTCTCGGATGACGGCAAGGCCAGGATAGATAGTATTCCAGTGATAGCAACAGCCGGAAAGATCGCTTTTGACGACGGGAAGCATCCGTTTCAGAAATGCGATATAAGTGCGTGTGACTGTTCCTAAAAGGGCATGAACAAAGGCAGGGTCGTCATAAAGGGCGAAATAAATCCCGTTGTCATACAGCAGATGAAGAACGTCAAACGGCCCCTGTAAATCGGCATGGGCATAGTGGATACATCTGCTCAGCTTAGGATAAGGAGAAAGAGCGCGGGTGAAAAAATCGTAGGTTTCCATTACCCGATCCCCCAAACCAGCGTCCAGAGGGGCGGTATCCTGATCCGCAAAGGCGGCCAACTCTTTTTCCCCGATAGGTCCACTCCATGGAAGCTCGTTGGGATCTACATATCGGATTTCCGAACCGAAGAGGGAGGGGAGAATCCCGGTCCCGTAGTTGGGGCGGATGGAAGGAATGGCTTCCATAGGGCGGCTGAGGATGACGCCGCAGAGGCCGCACAGCTCATTGTAAAGCATCACCTGAAAATCCCGCGCCCCTTCCTCCAGGGTCAAACGGTGAAAAGGAGATTCTGCTTTTGAAGAGAGACATTGTGACACACAGACTGGAGGACTGCCTTTTTCTAAGCAGCCGACAACGCGGCCGCGGGCGTTGGCCAGAGCTTCCTCATCCAGCTTTTCCTCCAAAAATTCCAGAAGTCTCTGTAGGGGGGAGAAGGGTTTCATCATGATTCTCCTTCCAAGCTTTTTTGCATATTGAAACGTATCCAAAGGTTACCTGCGGGAATTTATAAACCGTCCGCCATGGTGGAGAAATTATCCCCAAAAGAAAGTATGCCTATAATCATAACTGCGCGTAGGTTTTTTCCGCAAGCTCCTTTACAGTGACGTCTGTATAGCCGATAATTGTTGTGAAAAGACGGCTGTGGAAGGTTTCATACCAATAGGGATCGATTCCGCTTTTTCCCCGGCAGAGCCCTATGATGGAGCCGATGGTGGCGCCGTTACAGTCAGTGTCGAAAGCGGCCTCCACGGCGAGACAGATAGCCTTGCCCAAATCCCCGTCGCAGTAGAGGAGGGCGGCTGTCACAATCATGGCGTTGGGAATGGTATGACACCATTCGTGGGCGTCGTATTCGTTATATAACGTATGAATGGAGTCGATCACTTGTACAGCGGTTTTCCCGGCGTGGAACCAGCTGATCAGCGCGTCGATATCCCGCCGCAGGCGGCATTTAGCGGGGATTTGCGCTAGTCCGGCCTGGATAATCAGCATTTCATCGCTGGTCACGGCTGCCGCGGCGATCATGGCGGAAATCATCATTTCGCCGTAGATGCCGTTATGGACATGGGAAATGCTGGCGTCCCGCCAAGCATATTCCGCGGCCAGCTCAGGATCGCCCGGGCAGATGTAGCCGAAGAAATCTCCACGGATTTGGGCGCCAATCCGCTCCCGGTAAGGATTTTGATAAGAGGCGGTTTCCGGAGGAAGCAGCCCGGAGGCGGCGTTGCGGTAGGCAACCCGTTCAGCGGTACAGGTGGAAAGCATGGGAATCCAGGACATCCATCCCTCCAAGACATCGTCCGGTGTAAAGTTTCTGCCATAATTTTCTATCAGCTTGAGGGTAAAGACGGTGTAATTGGTGTCGTCGTCCACCGGGGAGGCATCCTCCAGCCGATCAATCCAGAAACGGTTTTCAAACCAGTTGGAATCCAGCCCTAGGCTTTCGCCAAAATGCTCCGGCATGGAAGCTCGGTCGATATACCGGGAAAGGGGACGGTTTCCTGTTTGGCGGGTGATGGCGTCAATCTGGGAACGCTTGAGACCCTCGGTGGGTTTCCCCAGCAGACAGCCGGCAATACGGCCTATCCATGCGCCTTCCAGCTGATCCATATACCCATCCGGGGTAAAGGAAGGCAGCTTCGGTATGTTCCCAGGTCTTGCGGCACGAATGGAAGCCAGATCATTCGGCTCCACATAGGGAAAATCAGGTCGCATAGGGGCTGTCCGGAGCTTTTGGCCGATGAGGGAGGCGATGTCTTCTACATTGTGGGAAGGGGCCGCGGAGGAAACGGCGGCGCAGATCTCTTTCAGATATTCAACGTCACGTCCTTCTTCCCAGCTTTCTTTCCAGTCGACGCTCAAGGCGTTGGCGTAACGAATCCATTTTTGCGTTTTCAGCATAATTAATTCCTTTCTGTGGAGAATCAGCCCTTGATGGAGCCTATCATCACACCCTTGACAAAGTATTTCTGTACAAAAGGATAAACCACCAAAATTGGAACAGTGGCTACAACAATCAGGGAATATTTAAGCACGTCGGCGGTGTGGGCCATGGCAATCTGCATTTCCGGATCCATGACCATGGAAAGATCCACCTT
Source organism: Clostridiales bacterium (assembly GCA_019419895.1). Classification (GTDB taxonomy): domain Bacteria; phylum Bacillota; class Clostridia; order Oscillospirales; family Acutalibacteraceae; genus JAHZIE01. The sequence continues at coordinate 49,726 of JAHZIE010000006.1, forward strand.
ATTCATAATCAATATTTCTCTCAAAATGATTTGCAGGGGATATTTGTTCGGATCGTTGAGATAAATCATGGCGCTGAAATAGGAATTCCAGTGGCCTACCGCGGAAAAGAGGGCGATGACGGCGATGACCGCCTTGGAAAGGGGCAGTACCATGGAAAAAAAGTACCTTGCGTCACTGCATCCGTCAATGCTTGCGGCCTCATATAATTCATAGGGGATGCTGGACTGGATGAAGGTGCGAGCTACGATCATATTGTAAACCGACAGGGCACCGGGAAGAACCATTGCCCCGATATTATCCATCAGCCCAAGCTGGAGAACCTGGATGTAGGAGGGAATCATTCCTCCGCTGAAAAACATGGTAAAGGTGAAAAGAAACATCAGAGCGCCACGGCCCTTGAGCTTTCTGCTTGCCAAAGGATAGGCGGCGATCATTACCATAAAAACGTTGATGGCGGTTCCCACCAGAGTATAAACCACCGTGTTGAAAAAGGAATGGACGACATCAGGATTGCGGAAAACGGCATCGTAGCCTTCCAGACTAAACTCCACCGGCCACAGCAGCACCTTTCCGGTGGCGACAGCGTCGCCGGAGGAAAAGGAGGCGGAAAGAACAAAGATGATGGGGTAAGCGACAATCAGGAGAAGGAATCCCAGTATGACAGCCGAAATAGTGTAATAAACTGTATCTGATCTGGGATTGCGAACCCGCATGGGACGGTTTTGACTTTTTACTTGTTCCATTCTGATCCTCCTCTCACCACAAGCTGGTTTCACTGACTTTTTTAGAGATAAAGTTGACGATGATCAGGAGAATAAAATTGATGACGGAATTGAACAGCCCAATGGCGGTTGCAAAGGAATAATCTCCCGTGCCGATGACCATGCCCACCTTGTAAACATAGGTGGAGATCACTTCGCTGGCGCTGATGTTCAGGCTGTTCTGCATGAGGAATACCTTTTCAAATCCCACGCTCATCACTTTCCCGGCGGAAAGGATCAGCATGATGGTAGTGGTGGGAAGAATGGAAGGCAGATCGATATGCAGCACCCGGCGGAACCTGCTGGCTCCATCAATTTGGGCGGCTTCGTGAAGCTCCGTATCAACATTGCTTAGGGCGGCGATATAGATGATGCTGCTCCATCCGATGCTCTGCCAGATTCCGGACCAGACATACAGATGGGGAAAGGCGGATGGCTCGGCAAACAGATCCTTCATAACGTTTCCAGTCAGATGGGTATAAATATTACCGATAGCGCCGGTACGGGGATTGAAGAGCTGCATCAGCATACCGACGATAACGACGGTGGAAATAAAGTGGGGAATATACGAGACGGTCTGAACTGTTTTCTTAAACCGGACCCCAGGAAAAGAATTGAGTACAAGGGCCAGGATAATTGGCAGGGGGAAGGATACCAGCAGCCCATAAATGGAGAGAAAGAGGGTGTTAAACAGGATATCCCAGAATTGATAGGAATTAAAAAAACGCTCAAAGTTTTTCCAGCCTACCCATGGGCTGCCCCAGATGCCATCTTGAGGATTAAAATCGCGGAAGGCGATCTGCGCGCCGGCCATGGGGATATAATCAAAAAGAATCAGATATATAATAGGCAAAAGCAAAAAGAGGTATAACTGCCAATGGGAAAGATAGTCCCGGCGAAACCGTTGACCCCAGCTTTTCTTTGCCGTGAGGGCCTGTTTCAAATTCTTCGCTCCTTTCTTTTATTTTTACCGGGCCGCCTGTGAACGGCCCGGTAAAAATATGATTATTTGTAGCTGCGGTCATAGGCTGTCTGGGCAACCTTCAGATATTCCTCCAAGCCCATTTTCTCAAGCTCCTGCAGGTAGCTGTCCCATTCGGACAGGGGCTTGTTGCCGGTAATGAAGGCGACGGCGGTATCGTAAGCGTAGGCGTCGATTACCGTTTTCATATCGGCGATCTTCTCGCGTTCTTCTTCGGTGTATTTAATCTTAGGAACAATATTATCCGGGACATGGGGCATATAAAGCTTGGTATGCTCCAGGGTATAGTTGACCAAGCTGTCAGCTTCAGATTTTTTTCCAAGGGTAGAGGTCGCTTTGGCGTTTTCACTGGAGAGGTAGGCGGGGTTGGCTCCCTGCCAATGCTTGTTCTGCGGTTTGGACCAGATATTATTGAGGACGACCAGGGTGGGTTTAATGCCGTCGGCCTCATAAGTACCCAGATATTCGTCGCAGACCTCGGGATCGTCTGTCCAGTCAACCTCGGGTTCGCCATAACGTCCTACGGTAAAGGCGTCATAGCCAAGGAGATAATCGCCCAGTTGGAAGGCTTGCTCAGGATTTTTACAGTCCCTGGTGATATACCAGAAATCATTGGGAACAATGGGAAGTCCGGTTGCATACTGGGCGCCGTCCGGACCCTTGAGGGGCTCAAGAAGAACCATATCGCTAAGAATTTCCTCGGTGAAAGTACTGGTGCTACCGGAGGCGACTGTTCCCGCGATTCCTCCCTCTACATTGATCAGAGCGGACAGCTGGGTGTAATCCTGGGTAAAACTCAGAGGGGAAAGGAGTCCCTCCTGGCACAATTTGTACATGTATTCCAGGCCAGCTTTCCATTCCGGACGGGTATATGCGGCATAGAGAGAACCATTGTCGTCCACATTGATATAACTTTGAGTGGGATCGGTGTAGATAAAGGCGTTCATTAAAAAAGCGAAGGGCTGTTGTCCCCAGCCGTCCTTGGATACGACTACGCCCATTTTATCCTTTTTGCCCTAACCATTGGCATCCTTTTCCAGAAATGCCATGAGAGTCTGGTAATATTCCTCTGTTGTGGTGGGAATTGGCATATTCACCTTGTCCAGCCAGGACTGGTTAATCCAAAGGCGGTATCTAGCAGAGTTCCAGTCGCTGGGACCATAGTTGAAAAGGGAATAGACATTGCCGTCGGGAAGCATCAGAGTCTTAAAGATAAAATCTCGGTCCTCCTCAGGAATATCAAGGATGTTGGGAGCTAAATCAGGATCGGTGTAATAATCGTTCAGAGGAACAAAAATACCCTTGGATGCGTAATCAAAGGCCGCGCTGTCGCCGATATTCATATTTAAAACGTCGGGAAGCTGCTGGTTAGACGACACCATAAGTGAAAATTTTGTCTTGGCGTCGTTTGTGTCGGCGGGGAGGAGCATAAATTCGATTTCGATATTGTTGTCCTCCATAATCTTTTGGCTGAAATAGTTCGTTTCATAATTTTCCACATTGGGATGGGAGGCCATTGCGATGGTAATTTTATCCATTTTGGTATCGGAGGCTTGACTGTTGGCGCCAGATGAGGTACCAGAGGAGGGCTCTGAAGAAGACGGAGCTTTGTTGCAGCCGGCAAGAACGGATGCCAGAAGGGCGGCGGAAAGCAACCCTGCTGCTGCGGATTTCAGGAACCTGAAACCTTTCATAAATGGGATCATCCTTTCTGAAAAAAATTTGGGTGCGGCGGCTTTTTCCGTGACAACCGCTTGGATTGCTTTCAGCATAATTCCTTCGTCATATCAATACAACAGGCAATCCTTGCGGACTCCCCCACATGGTAAGAAATGGTTACTGTCAGTTTCTCCGAATACTGTCAAATCCTCCTAAATAGTGAAAAAATTGGAAAATCCCTGTTCGAAAACCTCCTGGAGGGGCCTGAAAACAACCGGATTTTTCGAAAAAGGGCAGACAAATCCCTCCGGCTTCGTTCCGGGGCGGCTTCCTACAGAAAATAGAAGAAACGAATGCCGGAGGGGATGGCCTGGGAAAAGGAAAAAGAAACCTTATAATCTTCGGATTTCCTCCTGGTTTTTCCTCCACACGCTGGGAGAAACACCATGACGCCGGGCAAAAGCGCGGTAGAAGGTATTTTCACTTCCAAATCCGCACAACAGGCTGATGCGGGCGTTAGATTCCCCAGTCTGTATCAAAAGCTCTTCCGCCTTGGCAATACGGATATCTTCAATAAAATGCCCTAGGCTTTTGCCGGTCTGCTCCTTGATAATGGCAAACACATATTTTTCTGATATCATTAACTCGTCGGCAATAGCTTCGGCGCACAGGCCGGGATCCGCAAAATGACCTCTCACATAAGCCTCCACCTCGGTTTTCATGCGCAGCGCGCTGCTCTTCCTTCCCTCCATAATGATGCTACAGATGCTGCCCGTAACAGAGCGCAGCTTTTCCAGCTGGATTTCCGTAGAAAGATCCGCGCGGAAATCGGGAAAACGGATGGTTTCTGCCAAATTTTCTGAAGCCGTGTTGCGGGAAGCTTCTACATAAGCGTTATAAACAGCCTGGCGCAGAGTAAAGAAGAGCTGGGCATGCTCCTGCTGGGTCATTTGTCGCGTGCGTACCAACTGAGTTGTTTCCCGGAAAATCTGTTCGATAGCCTTTTCATCACCGCCGATAATGACGTCATACAGCTTGAAGGGGATGGCCAAATCAAAGCCGACAGGCCCGGAGCGGGTGCGCGGAGCTTCATAAGGATAGACACCGCTGCGCTGGATGCCGGCGTGAAGATTGACAGCGTAACAGGATTGCAGGTAAGCGGTCCGTACATTCCGTACGCCCGCGGCAATGTTGCTCATTCCAACATGGACAGTGTGTCCGCCTCCAGTAGCCCTCAAAAGCTCTGTCAGCTTTTCCTTCATTGGCTCCAGGCTGCTTGGCGATTCCCCATCTAGGAATACCAGGGCCAGGAACTCCCCATCATAGAGATTGAGGATCAGGGGGGGAGCTTGGAACAGATTGGGCAGATGTTGCTGAAGCCTGAGCAGCTGTTCCTGATTTCCGTCCGGCAGGCCCAAAGGCTCCGGCGGGGATTGACATTGGAATTTGAGTACACAGTAAAAGCTGAAATCCTGTTCAAAATAACGAAGAATTTCCTCCTCTTCCTTATGGGTGAACACGCCCATAACGAGAAGATTTTCCAGCATACAAATACGGATGGAATCATGAAGGGCCTGAATTCGCTCCATTTGCTGGGCATTGACGTCGCCAATGCGGCGGATGGCGCTGCTGACGAAGGCAATCTCATTTTTTTGACCCTGGAAGGAGGTGTTGGCGGTTTGGGCGGCGTTTTCTACCAGTCCTGCCATAGAAGAAGCTTCACGGAGAGAAAAAACAACAGAAAGGATCAGGGCGGTGGTTACCCCAAGAAGGGTAAAAAGAAGAAAGACCTGCACCATGGGAAGCAGATCATGGTAGAACTGCCGCAGAGGAATCCCTACTGTCAGCTCTAAGCCGAAGGCGCCGCTTTGCTCTGTCACGAGCAGATACTCACATCCGTTTATCGAAATTCTTTCCTGTCCTTGGGAAAGGGGAACGGAACTGTCATAGTGGCTGGACATGAGAAGAGAACCGCTGCTGTCGGAAAGAAGAATAAGATCACCGCTTTGTTCGCCCGGACCCCAAATTTTTTGAAGAATGGTGTCACAGTCGATAATTCCTACCAGTACGCTGCTGGGATAGGTGAATTCATAGGAGGAATTATTGACCACGCAGGTAATTCCGGAAAAATTCCCCCGGCCATAGTAGCGGGAATAAATGTCTTGCTGGGAAAACAACCGGGTGGAAAACCGTTCTGACATCAGGGCCTCACGGTATTGCGCGGCGGAAATTTCCCCATATTGCAACATGCTGGGATAGACTGTCTGAAAATTGTCCGACGAAATGTGATTGGAAATATAGATATCGTTGTCACGGAAAAGGAGAAACATCTCTACCGCGTCCGATTTCGCGACGCTGAGGCGGGAAAGCTGATCCTGTATCTGATTCATATAGATATAATCCCCCGGCCGAGGCTCCCCGTTGACCAGAAGCAGGTTTTGAAAATTGCGTTCATGAAGAAGAAAGCTGGAGAGCTCCTGGATGGAGAGTATCTGCTCGTCAAGCTGCTGAAGGGTGTCCCTCGCATTGTTCCTGGTGGCTTGCAGAGATTTTTCATAGGTCATACGATAGGCCTCCGCCAGAAGAGGAAGCATCAATAAAAAGGAAAGGAGCAAGGGCAGCAGATACTTAAAAAACCGTCGGAAAAAAAGCGGACGTATGTCAATTTTTTTCGGCATTTCATACACCCCCGGCTTATAATATAATTATTTTTTTATATATTTTTATGGCATTATTATGATACAGACAGTTACAGATTGTCAATAGTTCCAAATAAATTTCTTCTTGTTCAGCTGATATTGATTCACGTTTACGGAAAAAGCAAAGGAAAAGCCTCTCAGACAGGCTGGAAGGAGGAGGAGAGCTTATCCCTTTCCTGATAAATAATTATGATGTGGCTGGGAGAAAGATGCGGCGGAGAAGATTTTGACAGATGGAAAAAGCCCCGCCGCTACAGCTCCTGAAGGAATCCATAGGGCAGGGCTTTCAAAGAATTGGTTTCTGCGCGGTTCTCTGAGGGCAGAAGGAGACCGCACGCTGTTTTTAACGGAAATAGACGGCTGCTTCAAAATGGAGCAGTTCTCCCTCTTTTCCACAGAAATAAAAGGCGTCCTTGTTGTCTGGGAAGGTCGCTCCCAAAAGCTCCATACTTTCCCCAAAGGAGAGCTCATGATGATATGCCAGGACGAGCTTGGACAGCTTTTTTTCACGATAAAAAGACATAGGGAACTGATCGCATATAATATCGGCATATTCCGCGTTGTTGATATGCCCGTTTTGATCGCAACGGGCATAGGAGGCGGTGATTCTGCCGCGGGAGGAAAGGCTGGAAAGCCTGGGGATGGAGACATCCTGCTCCTCTTCCTTTTCATCCAAAAAGGGAAAGGGAAAGGCTTCTGGAATTTTCCGCAGAATTTTCCGGGTCTGGGTATCCACCAGAATCCAACGACCATCCACAGCGGCAAGCTCTTTCCCCTGAGAATTGTAGAAGCTGGTGTAACGCTGGTAAACAGCCCGGATAGGCGCGGAAGGTTTTGTTACTATGGTGACCGTATCCCCGGCGCAGATGTCGCCGTAAATCTCTACCGACAGCTTGGCAAGAAGAAACGCAGTGTGCGTCTCCTCATAAACGGCTGAGGTGATTCCGACAGAATTACAGTGATCATTCCCAATCTGCTGTACCTGACGAAGGATGGCGCTGGGCTTCATATGATTCTGAAAATCACATTCACACTGGGTGATCTCAATTTGTTTGGAATAACAATGGGCAGGCATAAGATTCCTCCTCTGTAGGCGGCATAAAGAATTTAATGTATAGCCATAGTATAGCACAATTTGCGGAAAAGGGCAAAATTTGCAGGTAGACGGGGAAAAAAATCAGAGGTATAATAAAAAGAAACCCGCCATAAGGACATGTTTACCAGCATGCTCCGGAATTGAAAAAAGGATTGGAATGTTGATATGATAGAGAAGCTCACTCTGCCCAACGGGCTGCGCGTATTGATGGAGCCCCTTCCCTACCTCAGAACCGCCTGCTTTGGCGTATGGGTTGCCAGCGGTGCTGTGGACGAGGAAAAGGGGAACAGTGGAATTTCCCATTTTATTGAGCATATGGCCTTTAAGGGAACCTCTCGGTATACCTCCGCCCAGTTGGCCGAGGCCATGGACAGCATCGGCGGACAGAGCAACGCCTTCACCACTAAGGAATATCCCTGTCTTTAC